>QHWY01000299.1 GCA_003223875.1 Acidobacteriota bacterium
AGTGTAATGGTTTGATTCGGGCCCGCGTTGACCGTGGCTGGTTGATTCACCGCCGAAGTCGGATTGACGGTGATCGTGATGTTGGCGGTGCTGGAGAGCGCGCTATCGCTGGCGGTCAGCCGCAGCACATAGGTACCGGCAGCGGAGAAGCTGGCCGTTGTCGTGAGCGCGTTAACGTTGCCGAACGTCACGGTTCCCGGACCGCTGACTTTCGACCAGGTCGTCGTGAGTGTGCTGCCCGCCGGCAAGCCGTCGTCGCTGGCCGTGCCGTTCAAGCTGGCCGAAGCTGGCAGTGTAATGGTTTGATTCGGGCCCGCGTTGACCGTGGCTGGTTGATTCACCGCCGAAGCCGGATTGACGGTGATCGTGACATCACTGGTTGACGATAGCGCGGTGTCGCTCGCCGTCAACCGGAGCGAATAGGTCCCGGCGGCGGAGAAACTGGCTGTGGTGCTGGGGGCGTTCGCGTTGCCGAACGTCACGGTTCCCGGACCGCTAACTTTCGACCAGGTTACCGTCAACGTACTCCCCACAGGCAAGCCGTCGTCGGCAGCGGTTCCATTCAGCGTTGCGGAGGAGGGCAGCGTTATCGTCTGAGCTGCGCCCGCGTTCACCGTCGGTGGTGAATTCCCCGCTGCCACATTAACGCCTAGAGGAGTACCATAGATCTGTAACTCTCGAGCTTCGGTGTCTCCGGTCGCAGGATTGCCAAAAACCTCCACGCGCACGTAGCGTGCAGTCGTGGACAACTGTTGAGTGGACCAATTGTTAAAGAAGGCATTGATGCCGCTGAACGCTGTGGACCAGGGATCGCTCGGGTTCAGCTTGTATTGCAGTGTCCAACTCTTACTCCACCAGGTGCCCTTAGCATCCCCAAAAAGCCGTGCCGAAGTCAGGTTGTATAGGGCGCCAAAATCAAACTCCATCCAAAACGATCCAATCCCCATCCCGCCCGCCGTAGAGAGAGCAGAAGTTGTCCAGGAACGATTCCAAAGATGTTGGACGGGATTCGCTTTGTAAAAATTAGCGGAGTTCCGAATCATGGTTTTGGGATTTGCCAAAGAGGCGGTCTTGGTGGACACGGATGCTCGGGCTACACTATCAGCATAAGGAGGTCCTGTCACACTACTGATGGGACTCGAACCGCCCATCGGTGCAACACTACTTTCGGGAGCAGCGATGACGTAAGACCCAAGCTGCGTTATTTCCGCCGATGCATTTCTGCCGGAATCATCGACCGTGGCGAAGAATGGTGTGCGGCTGTATTGCCCGGTTGTAGCTTCGTAATCCAGAAGAACAAGTTGCGAGCCAGGGTTAGCTTGGAATCGCAACGGAAACGTCAAGCGAGCTGGAATGTCGAATGGAGTTCTTGAGGGAGCACCTTGCATGCCGCCGATCGGCACTTCATTGGCCGATGTGCGCGGCAGATTTTGTGTGGCCAGAGACGACACATCGATCTTCGTGTCCGTACTCAGGGCCAACGGCGGCACAATTAAGTAAGACCCGTCGGGTGAAAAGACGTTTGCGCCATCGACACTGGTAATTATCTCTCCACTGGGCTGTGGTTTCAGCCAGTTTCCTTGTGCAGGCACGTTCGCGAGGAATTTCGTCGATTGGTCCGAACCAAATATCTCGTAGGTCAGAACGGGACGTGTTGAGGTGAGGTGGGCGTAGCCTCCCACCTGGCTAAAATTCGGAATCAGCTCTCGGAGCAGACGAGCACGGCGTTCTCCCGGTTGCAGTGTGAAAACAGTCGAACCGGTATGCCGACCCGTGTTGTCAAAGGTATCCAAACTAATGGTAGCGGGTCCATTGTTGACATTCAGAACTGCGATGCCGGTATAGAAACCCATACCATCGGCCAGCTGTGAAAACAAAAAATCAGAATAACCGGTGCTCTGCGGGGCTACCGAAGCGAGAACCACTCCATCGGTTGTTCCATAGTCGGCATAACCTATCAGACCGCTCGAATTAGCATCAACAGCATATCGGATCTGGCCGGTGATCAGACCAATGGCGGGTATATTGAACATTTGTGCAACGGACTCTGACATCCTCCCATGAGGTGGAATCGTTCGTTGAACAGTCACCGAGGGCAGAGTCTGAGCCGCGGTGTTGACACCAAGAACCGCGAGACCTTCTGCGGTGATGACGACTGTTTGAGGGACAGAATCCGGGTTGACGAGCGTGACTCGGCTATCGTAGCCGCCTTGTGCGACCAAATGGGCGAAATATCCCGTTCGCGACTGCTCGGATAAGGCAAATGCCTTCACCATGGCGATATCGGATAGATTTTTGAAGGTCTCTACGCCTACTAATGTGGGCAGTGCAGCAGCAGAATTAGGTTCGATAAGCAAAGAACCGTCGAGGAGCGATGCGCCGGGAAAGAGATCGCCGATGGTGCCCGAAAATCCGGATAGTGGAAACAATGTCATCGCTCGTTGCGCGACCAGGCTACCATCGTTGCCGTACATGGACACCAACACCTCTTCGTTTTCGGAGCCCGTGTGTACGAATGTAAGAATGCTGGTTTGCGTTACGTTCGGAAACAGGAGCCGGTCTGATGGCTCAACGATCAGCTCCGCGCCGTCGACGAGGCTGAGCTGCGAATCAAAAATCAGAAAGAAACCCGTCACAGCGGGATTAGAAGTCGACAGTTCCACCCATCCCGTCTTTCCGGAGATGCCGGGTCCGAACATCTCCGTTGCCATAAGCGCCCTCTGGCTCAACGCAGGAATTTTCAGCGTGAGTGGATTCATGATCCCTGCGCCCTGGACGATGTTCCCGTTGTAGTCGCGCGCCGTGAGCGTTATTGTGCTCTCGCTACGGGTGGGATTAACGAGGGCCAGTCCCAAATCAACGGCATTCGCTCCCTGCAGCGTTGGAAGATACAGAATGTTTTCTCCGTGCAATGGAAGCTCACTCACAAAGAATGTGAGGGCGATGGCGAACATCGTGATGCGCAAACTAGGCAATCGGAACATAGATCCTCCTCGTCTTCTTCGGTTCTAAAGTTGTCTCGAGAGTCAGGTGTCCTGATGCACCGAGCGTTTCGAGAGGAGGTCGAGGCGGGTGCGATCACCGGATTTTCCGGAGGGGGTTGGCGCGTTTTCAGCCATCAAGTAGATCGGTAATTTCAATAAAGTTGACGGATAATTTCCTAAGCCCTCTTTGCTTCTTTGCCTCATATCTCCCTCTTAACATGGCCTAATGCGAAGACTTCTGGCGGTCCTCGTCGGGTTATGCGGTCTCGTTTCGTCGCTTCAAATTCCGCGACGATACGGGCTGAAGCAAACGGTCTGCCGGTGATCGCTAGCCTGCGAAAGTCAGGCTAGACGCGGGCAATGAAATGAAGGGCGTTGCTCAGGACAAAGACTTGGCGCAAGAACTTATCGTTGTCGCAAAAAAGTTTGGTAGCGACACCAAAACGGTGCGCGACGCCTACTTCGTTTTCCTTCGATCGAGCTTCGCGCCACTGAATTGATGCAATATCAGAGGCCGGTCGAGCGCGAGTCGCTCCCTCGACCTCAGAGCTGCGGCAGATCATAGAAGAAGCACTGAAGCTTCGGGTCAATTATTGTTGTTCCGGCAGGGAAACGTTATTGGCGCAGAGCTTTGATTCGAATCGTCTAGTGTTGATGGGAGATCCCTTTCCCGTTGCCGAACAGGTCCAATTTGGTCCGTTCAATCCCGCCGCGCTATCCGCATCGAAGACGGGCACGATCGCGTATCGCACCGGAACGACGAAAGGACTGCCAATTCGTTTGGTTCGACCGATCCGGTAAGGAGCTTGAAAGAATAGGTGAGCCGGAATGTAGATGGGATAAGACGCTCTGCATGTGGCTGGCAATGTCATGTAAGGGGCTTTGCACAACAAATCCTGGGCGGTCATAGACCGCCCCTACAGCTTGGGGTGCGCAACTGTAGGGGCGCTCTATGAGCGCCCACGATGTATTTTTTGTGCAAAGCCCATGTAAGGCGTATGTAAACCATTTCGACGACGGAGGCAGGATTTAAGGCTGGCGCAGCTACGAGAAAATCGAAGAGAAACTCCGCTCACCCTGGAACGTCTGCGAAGAATTGTGACCGCAGAACCTTCTTAAAAAATGAACGGGATGGATTTCGATCTCCTGGGACAAGCTCGCAAACCATCGCGTGCGTTTGTGATCTC
>QHWY01000091.1:0-1390 GCA_003223875.1 Acidobacteriota bacterium
GCAAGTACGATACGTCGTGGGGAGAGCATGGCCGAGGTTTTTATCACACTCGAAGTCTTTTGGGCTTCCCAATCAAGTGTGTAAAGATACACCGCCAATGAGTAACGCCCCGCCATCACTTGGGCAATACGCGGAAGCTTATGATCAACCTTTCTGTGGTTCTCCAATTCGCCGGGAAGTATGGCAAATCGCCGATCGTATCTTCAGCAGAGGGATGAGACTCGTCGATATCGGCTGCGGCACAGGTGAAGATGCAATTCATTTTGCTCGCCGAGGCATTGACGTAACCGCCATCGACGTTTCGCCGGCGATGATCGCTCAGGTGAAATTGAAATCGGGCGGGTCCGTGCGGTGTAAATTGGCCGACATGCGAACATGCGCCGTTGAGGATATTTTTGATGGTGTGTTCTCAAACTTCAGCGCCCCCAACTACGTTCCGGATCTCGATTGGCTTGGCCAGATTCGTCTGACGGCCGGCGCTCATCTGGTTTTTACGACGCTAGGCCGTTTCTATCCACTTGAGTCTGCTGTCTTTACGTTCAAAGGGCAGCCGTGCCGGGCGTTTAGGCGTTTCAAGCCATCCGTTCGGGGAGAAATTAACGGCGAGAATTTCGACGTGTACTACCACAGTCTCCGAAAGATTTTGAATGCTCTGGGCCGGGGTGTGCACTTGAAAAAAGTTTTAGGACTCCGTGCTCTAAGGCCCCACGCCCGAGCTGGCGCACCTCGAGCGATTCGAAGTTCTCAGTGTTGTCAGACCAATGGATCGCTTGTGGTGTTCCCACCGCCCGACGGCCGTGCTCGCGGATCGATTCGTTTCCGTATGGCAGATGCCTAAAACGCCCGAAATCTTGGAGCGGTAATCTTGAAAACGGCAGTACGACGCTCATCGATGGCCAGATTTACACAACAAGTGCAACGGGAGCGCCTGTTCTCGACACAGGGCACAAAGTCGTTATGGCCGACAACAGCGCATTTTCAGCGTCAATTATAGTGGCGGAGTTAAAGCCACGCGGCAGTGGGGCCCCATGGGTGTTCGAGTGGACGTCCGGGGCGGACCTTCCCGAATTTCCGTCACAATGCCCTGCCGTGGCCGGAAGCGACGGCCGGTCTTACGTTCACCTTCGGCGAATGAACGGGGGTATTGAAGTCAGTTCCTCCTGAACTACGCCCTCTCGCAGCAGGGAGGGCGTTTTTCACTTCAGGAGGATTTCGAATTGCGTTTGCAATTCATCTTTCACCCTTACTGTACCGCCTGCCAGTTGAACCGGTTTAATTAGAAAGCTGCTCTGCTTGAATCGGTACTCGCCGGCTGCGCGATAAGTTCCATCTTCCAGATGCGTGAGGGTCGATGGGATCATAACCGGCAATGTTTTTCCGCGTATGGTCA
>QHWY01000091.1:1444-53536 GCA_003223875.1 Acidobacteriota bacterium
CTGCTTTGTCATTGTCGCCTCCGGGTTTAGAAATTGGTCAATTATAAGGTCAAACAATGGGACGGAGGTCATCAGGTTCACGCCGACGCATCAGAACACTGTCGTTGCCTTGAAAAAGAGTGTGTTGCAGGCGTCTGCTTATAGGAAGACGGCGTTTCCTGATAAGGAGAGGGCTTCTGCTTATAGGAAGACAGCATTTCCTGATAAGCAGAAGCCGTCTCCTTATAAGATGACGGCGTTTTCCTATAAGCAAAGGCCCTCTGGCTAAGATCCCTGGGTTATCCCATCAGAGAACGCTCTGGGGATCAATTCACACGCCAAGGTGAGATGCCTGTCCAACTCTTGAGCGCTTCCCTGGCCCATTCAGTTGTGCGGTCGGTATGACAAAGGGTGCAAGGATTCGGAATCTTGTACTGATCGGTCATTTCCGGTGTGATGAAGCTGAACGTATGACTCCGAACATTGATGTCGGCGATTGTCTGTTCGATCTTCGGCATGTGGCACGACACACAATCACTGCCGGGACTGCCGGCCCGATGGTGCGTGTGCGCTTCGATGCTAGCCGTGTGGGGGCCGTTTGGTGATGACGGACCATGGCACGTCAGGCAAAGCTGATCCGCGGGTTTGATCAGGTCGGCGTTGTTTCCGGTGCCGTGCACGTCGTGACAACTGAAACATGTCACGCCGCGCCGGTACATGACGCTCTGAACGAAATCATTACCCTGCATGCGGTTTTTGTGGCCGGTGCCGTCGGCGAAGTGCATGAAGTTCGTTTCACCGAGTTTGTGCTCTTCAAGCCGCCAAAAATCCTTCAGGTTCAAACCTTGATGGAAACCCACGGGCCAGTCGTAGAAGAGGCTGTTAATCGGATTGTTCAGTGGCTGGCCCTGCGAATGACATTGGATGCAGGTATCGGTGGCTCGGACAAAATCCAGCTTTGCGGGATTCACAATGTTCAACCGGCTTGGATTCCCCGCGTGATCACTGCCTGGTCCGTGACACCGCTCGCAGCCGACATTCCACTCGGTGACGGCCTTCGTATTGATATCGTAATCGACCGAATGGCAGCCATCGCATAGCGGTCCGGTCGGCCTTTTCATGTTATCCGCCGGATAATATGGAACCCACCAGTCCGTGTTCGGCTGAACGAAGTAGGGACGCCAAATCTTGTGATTCACGTCCCATTGTGCTGAAAGCGGAAAGTAGTCATCGCCAACTTTCTTAAAATACCGCTGTTTCCATTTGGTCCCATAGACTAGCGCTACGTCGTCGAGTTTGAACGTCAGCAAGGGATCCGCCTTCGAAAAATCCGGAATCACCACTTGCGGCCGCGCGCGAGGATCGGTGACGACATTCGCCATTCGCGTCTTGGCCCACCGCTGGTAAATCGGAACGTGGCAATCTCCACATGCTGCCGACCCGACATACGTTCTCGGCGGCGTTTGCGAGTGGAGGTTCAGCGAAAGAAATGCCGAAATCAAAGCGACGGTGATGAGCAGAAGAAGAGCACGATACTTCATGGCTTTCCTCTCGTCTAAATTCGGCGCATCATAAAAATAGGCCGCCGGAATGATACAACCGGATCATATGACTTTTCCAAGAAGCGTTAAAGAGAAATTGACAGTCTTCTCGCAGGCGGTTCACCACAGGTTGTAATAGCCGTCGCGCTCGGATAACTGCAAGAACCGGCCAAATAATTCGGACAATTTGGATTCGACCAAGATTATACGTTTAGGACCGTCAGCAACGATCCGGCCGCGATTCATCAAGAGAACTCGATCGATTTCGGGGATGAGATCGGAAAGGTGGTGCGTCACCATCACAATGCCGATTCCGGATTGAGCGAGTTTCCGAAGAATTAATCGCAATTCGTGCTGGGCAGAGACGTCGAGCGCCACGGAAGGCTCGTCGAGAATCAATGTGCGGGGATTGTGGACGAGGGCACGGGCGATGAGCATCCGCCGCGCTTCACCGGAGGACATTTCATCCGTAAGTCTTTCCGCAAGATGCGAAACCTCGAGCATCGACATGGCACGGCCGGCTCGATCGATCATCTCGGAGGTGACGTCCTGGTGCGGCCATATGCCGATGCTTGAAAAAAATCCCGAAAGAACAATATCGCGGCCCGAAATTTCGCGCGTGCATGTCATCATGAGGTCGGTTGAAACGATACCGAGCAGCGCACGCAGTTCGAAGATGTTCCACGTTTCTTGACCCAGAATCCGCACCGACGAACCTTCGGCCAGGAGCGGATAACATTCTCGTGTGATCGTTTTGATCAACGTGGACTTGCCGCAGCCGTTCGGCCCGAGAATGGCGACGTGTTCGCCAACACCGATCTTTAATGACACATCGTCCAAAGCCAGCGCCGGGCCCCGCATAACGGAAATGCGCTCGAACTCAATTAAAGAGTTATGATTCATTTCACCGAATTGACCGGAGGTATTATGGCGCATCGACTCGTTTTTCTTCTGGCCTGTCTCTTTTCCGTACCGGCGGTGATATTCGCACAAGACGGTGCCTCATTGTATCGCCGGCATTGTGCGATGTGTCACGAAGCCGGTGCTCAGACCCGGGCGCCTTCGCGCGATGCGCTGCGGCAGTTGACGCCGGAGCGAATTGTGTATGCACTTGAATCGATCGCGAGTCCGATGTCGGCGGTAGGACTGGCGCGCACGCGCGAGGAACGCCGGGCGCTGGCGACGTATCTTTCCGGCAAACCATTCGGGACGGAGAAACCGCTGGACATGGAGCGGTTGGGCTGCAAACGGTCGGAAGCTTTCGATCCTGCTTCCGGTTCGGCCTGGAATGGCTGGAGTCCGGATCCTTCGAACAATCGCTTTCAAAGCGCAGCCGCAGCGGGACTCGATGCGAACCGCGTAGCGCAGTTGAAGCTCAAATGGGCTTTTGCGTTTCCTGGCGACATCGAAGCGTACGCTCAGCCGACGATAGTGGGCAACCGTGTCTTCGTTGGCAGTGAGGGGCGCCGTGTTTATTCACTCGCTCGCGCGACAGGCTGCGTCTACTGGAGTTTCACCGCTGATGCCGGTGTTCGCGCAGCGATCACTGTTGGACCCGTGAACAATTCCGGATCGTATGCGGCGTTTGTTGGTGACCTGTCCGCGAACGTTTATGCCCTTGACGCGGCTTCGGGCCGGCTGTTGTGGAAAATCAATGTGGATCGGCATCGGGCGGCGCGAATCACGGGCGCTCCGAGACTTCATGCCGGCAGGCTCTATGTACCGGTGGCATCACTGGAGGAAGCCAGCGGTGCTGCAGCGGATTACGAGTGCTGTACATTTCGAGGCAGCATAGTCGCCGTCGATGTTGCTAATGGGAAACAGATCTGGAAGACGTACACCATTCCGGAACAACCGAAAGTCGCCGGAAAGAACAAAAAAGGCGTGCGGGAGTGGGGCCCATCGGGGGCCGGTGTCTGGTCAACACCAACTGTTGATGCCGATCACAAAGTTATTTATGTCGCGACCGGGGACAACTATTCCCCTCCGGCCTCAAGGACGAGTGACGCCATTATGGCTCTCGACATGGAATCCGGCAGAATGCTGTGGGTTCGGCAACTGACGGAGAAAGATGCTTGGAACGTTGCGTGTATCCAAGCTGACTCCACCAATTGTCCGCAGGATGCCGGTCCCGATTTCGATTTTGCGTCGTCTGCCA
Source organism: Acidobacteriota bacterium (assembly GCA_003223875.1). Lineage (GTDB taxonomy): Bacteria > Acidobacteriota > Terriglobia > 20CM-2-55-15 > 20CM-2-55-15 > 20CM-2-55-15. The sequence continues at coordinate 5,123 of QHWY01000091.1, forward strand.
TCCTCGTTAATTTGCCAAACGGAAAGCGTGCTCTTGTCGCGGGCCAAAAATCCGGCGTCGTGCATGCGTTGGACCCGGAGCGCGAAGGTGAAATCTTGTGGCAGGCCCGCGCGGGAAAGGGCGGTATTGTCGGCGGAATCGAATGGGGTCCTGCGGCAGACGAGAAGAACATTTATGTTGCTGTCTCCGACGCGCAGCTCGATCAAAATGGCCAAGTGAGCTCAAAGGGTGGCGGCGGACTGCTGGCGCTGCAACTCGCGGATGGAAAGCAACTGTGGCGTGCCGAGCCGCCTCCATGTCCGGAGACGCGCAAAGGCTGCAGTCCTGCACAATCGGCAGCCGTAACGGTCATTCCGGGTGTCGTCTTTTCGGGATCCCTCGACGGACATTTGCGCGCACATTCCACGGCAGATGGGCGGGTTATTTGGGATTTCGACACCGCACGTGAATTCACTACGGTCAATGGCGTGTCCGGGCACGGCGGCGCCATCAACGGCCCGGGCCCGACTGCAGCCGGCGGGATGCTCTTCGTGAATTCGGGATATGGCTTTCTCGGGCAAATGGCCGGAAACGTCCTGCTGGCCTTTGCACCGGAATAGCCTGAGACGCCTCAGCATGTTCTTGAGGCTGCCCCCTAACGGGCTTGCGCTTCGCACCCGCTCCCAGAGGGAGAGGGTTTATCATTAAAGAGACCATGAAGGCAGAGCTCATAGATATCAGCGCCTGCAAGAAGAATCTCGATATCGAGATCCCGCAAGAAGTCGTTGATCAAGAGATCACGCATATTGCGCAGGAGTTCGCGCGTCGCGCGCGCGTACCCGGCTTCAGGCCGGGCAAGGCACCCGTGGCCGTGGTGAAGACCCGATTTCGCGATGAAATTCTTTCGGAAGTGATGCAGCATCTGATGCCGAAGTACGTCGGCGATGCTATCGAGGAACGAAAACTCGACATTGTGCAGGCACCGCGGTTTGAATCCATCGACTACACGCCGGGACAGCCGCTGCGCTTCAAGGCGGTTTTTGAGGTTTACCCGGATCTGGAGATCACGAACTACGTTGGGATTCCGGTCCAGCAAGTGGCATCGAAGGTTGAGGATTCCGAGGTCGAAGCGTCGTTGAAGAAGTTGCAGGAAGAAATGGCGGAGCTCGTTCCTGTTGAGGAGGACCGGCCAATAAAAGCAGGCGATTTTGCAGAAATTTCGTTCAGCGGCACCACCGAAGGAAGCGAGGAACCGCCGGTCACCGCCCAGAAAGCTGTGGCCGAAGTCGGTGGACGCAACACGCTGAAGGAATTCTCAGAAAACCTGCTTGGAGCAAAGGTGAATGAAGAGAAAACATTCACTGTTCAGTACCGAGCCGATTATCCCGAGCCTAAACTCGCTGGAAGAACCGTTGAGTACAAACTAAAAGTCGAGGCGATCAAGCAAAAAGAGGTTCCCGAAATCAATGATGAATTTGCGCAGCGGCTAGGCGATTACAAGACGGTGGACGAACTCAAAGCGAAGGTTCGAAATGATATCGAGAAGTACAAACACGAACACGCTCACGAAGAGATGCGTGAAAAACTTCTAGAATGGCTCGAAAACAATAACGAATTCGAAATTCCCGAATCGCTTGTCGAGCAGCAGCTTCAGATTCGAGTCCGCCGGCTGGTTCGCGATCTGTCGCGGCAAGGTATCAACCCGCAGAGGTTGGATGTCGATTGGAGTAAGATCCGGGAAGATCAGCAACAGCAGGCTATCCGCGATGTCAAAGGATCTTTGATCCTGGAGCACATTTCAGAGAAGGAAAACATCGCCGTGGCGGATGAAGAGGTTGAGGCCGAGATCGAGAAAATCGCGGCTGAAACGAACCGGCCCAAGGAGAAGGTCAAGGAGATCCTTTCCCGCGATTCGGGGCTGGGTAGAATTCGAGGACAGATCCGAAACAAGAAAACTTTAGATTTGCTGCAAGAAAAAGCTCGTGTTCTCGCTTGACCGATCGGCGCACTGGTTCAAGAATTGTAACCGAGGGATAAACTAAACCCTGATGACTACCGAACGAAATACGTTGATCCCAATGGTCGTCGAGCAGACGAATCGTGGCGAGCGCGCCTACGACATCTATTCGCGGCTGCTCAAAGACAGCATCATTTTCATAGGCACCCCTATCGACGACAACGTCTCGAACCTGGTGACGGCGCAATTGTTGTTCTTGGAAGCAGAGGACCCGGAGCGCGACATTTCACTTTACATTAATAGTCCGGGGGGGTCGATTACAGCGGGCCTGGCGGTCTACGACACGATTCAGTTCATCCGGAATGATGTGACGACGATTTGTGTGGGGCAAGCGGCAAGCATGGCAGCAGTGCTTCTTGCCGCCGGCACGGCAAAGAAGCGGTTTTCTCTTCCCCATTCCCGCATTTTGATTCATCAACCGTGGATGAGTGGTATTCAGGGACAGGCGACCGATATCGATATCCATGCAAAAGAAATTCTGCGGATTCGAACAATTTTGAATAAAATTCTCGCGTTCCATACCGGTCAACCGCTGGAACGGATTGAAAAAGACGTGGAACGCGACTACATCATGGGCGCAGAGCAATCAAAGGAGTATGGTATTATCGACGAGGTTATTTCCAAACGAGGATAAGATCCCCGCTGGACGTGGGTTTCAGCCCACAGTGTGAGGAAATCCGTGAAAAAAAACAGTGATGACGTCCTGCGTTGCTCATTCTGCAATAAGAGTCAGAATGACGTCCGGAAACTCATTGCGGGACCTACCGTCTTCATCTGTGATGAGTGTGTTGGGGTCTGTCAAGACATCATTGACGAAGATCAGAATTACGAACCTTCACCGAAAAACGTACACCTTCCCAAACCTCCCGAGATCAAAGGTTTCCTCGATCAATACGTCATCGGGCAGGACAAATCGAAAAAGAAACTTGCAGTGGCTGTTTACAACCACTACAAGCGCATCGAACTGTCGCGGAAAAAATCCGATGTCGAGCTCCAAAAATCAAACATCCTGCTGATTGGGCCCACTGGGACAGGGAAAACGCTGCTGGCCCAAACTCTTGCCCGCTTGCTGAGCGTTCCCTTTGCGATCGTCGATGCCACGACGCTTACCGAGGCCGGCTATGTCGGTGAAGATGTCGAGAATATCATTCTGCGTTTGATCCAGAATGCCGGCGGTGACGTCGAGCGCGCGCAAACAGGCATCATCTATATAGATGAAATCGACAAGATCGGCCGGAAAGACGAGAATCCCTCCATTACCCGAGACGTCTCCGGCGAAGGCGTCCAACAGGCCCTGTTAAAGATGTTGGAAGGCACGATCGCTAACGTTCCTCCACAAGGTGGCCGAAAACATCCCCATCAGGAGTTTACGCAGGTCGATACGACCAACATCCTCTTTGTCGTCGGCGGCGCGTTTGTCGGCCTCGACAAGATGATTGAGCGTAGATTGACGGTTCGTAGCACGATGGGGTTCCACGGCGATATCAAAGTAAAGTCCGAGAAGCCCGGCTCGGCGCTACTCGAGCAAATGGAACCGGAAGACCTGATCAAATTCGGCATGATCCCGGAATTTGTAGGCCGCGTTCCCGTAGTGGCGACCTTGCACGATCTGGATCAGAAGGCCTTGGTCGACATTCTGACTCGTCCCAAGAACGCGCTCGTCAAGCAATACCAGCGCTTGTTCGAGTATGAGAATGTCAAGCTCAAGTTTTCGGATGATGCGCTGGAAGCCGTTGCCCTGGATGCAATTAAACGGAACGTCGGCGCTCGTGGCCTTCGGATCATTCTTGAAGAGCTGATGCTGGATTTGATGTACCAGCTCCCGCAGCAAAAAGAACACCGGGAGCTAACGATTACCAAGGAAATGGTCGAAAAGAAGGAAATCCAGCTGCCATTCGAGAAAGCTGGATAGAAGGGAATCGGACGACCCGATACCCCCACCTGCTGAGCCTGGTGAGGGTCTCAATTAACGCCATGTCTACCAAGGAAAAATACGAGCAGACGAAGCTTCCGATGGTTCCGATCCGAGACGTCGTGATCTTTCCGTTCATGATGGTTCCCTTCGTGATCGGCCGAGAATCCTCTGTAAGTGCTCTGGAAGCTGCGCTTCGCGGCGATAAGCGTATTTTCTTGGCTACGCAGCACGACGCTACTGTCGATAACCCTAAGCCCAACGAAATCTATCAGGTTGGAACGATCTCCAACATTGTGCAATCGCTCAAGTTGCCTGACGGCAACACGAAAGTCCTGGTCGAAGGTATTGAGCGTGCGCGGATTCTGCAATTAGCCGAGGAAGATGGCTTTTGGAAGGCGAATCTCCGTCTTTCCCCCTTTCGCAACCAAAGTTTCACCGGCTACGACACTCTGTCGGGCCGCCTCAGTGCGCAGTTCGAGCAGTACGTGAAGCTGAGCCAGAACCTCAACGCCGATCAAGCCTTGGCGGCGATCAAAGTAGACGATGTCGGACGACTGGCCGACACGATCTGCGCCCATTTGGTTCTCTCCATTGAGGAGAAGCAGGAACTCATCGAGATCTTCAATCCCGTCGAGCGGTGCAAGAGATTGTCGGACATTCTCGACGTTGAAATCGAAAAGCTTCACGTCGACCGTTCCGTTCAAAATCGCGTCAAGCGCCAGATGGAACGGGCCCAGAAAGAGTATTACCTCAACGAAAAGATCAAAGCGATCCAACGCGAGCTCGGCAAGAAAGACGAAAAGTCTGAAATCGAAGAACTGCGGCGGAAAATCGAAACATCCGGTATGCCGAAAGATGCTTATGAAAAAGGCATGCAGGAACTGAAGCGGCTGGAAATGATGCCGCCAATGTCGGCCGAATCCACCGTTTCGCGTAATTACCTCGACTGGCTGCTCGCGATGCCATGGAAAAAGAAGTCGCGTGAAATTCGGGATATTGAAACGGCCGAACGGGTTTTAAACGAAGACCATTACGGACTCGACAAGGTCAAGGAACGCATCCTGGAGTTCCTCGCCGTTCGCCAGCTCGTCAAGAAACCAAAAGGTTCAATCTTGTGCTTTGTTGGTCCGCCGGGTGTTGGAAAAACATCGCTTGGGATGTCCATCGCTCGGGCAACGGGCCGCAAGTTTGTCCGGCTCGCTTTAGGCGGGGTGCGCGACGAAGCCGAGATCCGCGGTCATCGCCGCACCTATATTGGAGCGCTGCCGGGCCAGATCCTTCAAATGATCAAAAAGGCCGGTACCGTCAATCCGGTCTTTTTGCTAGACGAAGTGGACAAGATGAGCATGGATTTCCGTGGAGATCCATCGGCGGCTTTGCTGGAAGTGCTTGATCCGGAGCAGAACTCCACCTTCCAGGATCATTACCTCGACGTCGAATACGATCTGTCGCAGGTGATGTTCATCGCAACCGCAAACGTTTTACACACCATTCCGCAGCCGCTGCAGGACCGTATGGAAATTCTGCGCCTGCCCGGTTATACGGAGTACGAAAAGGTCGAAATTGCTCGAAGGTTCCTGATTCCGAAACAAATGGAAACCAACGGGCTGCGACCCTCGAATCTATCCTTCGATGATGAGGGCATCAAGGCCATCATCCGGCACTACACCCGGGAGGCCGGAGTTCGCAACCTGGAGCGGGAGATTTCCTCCATTTGCAGGAAAGTGACGCGCGCTGTCGTCAAAGAAGGTCCCAAGAATGCGGTTACGCTCAACGACGAAAATGTAGTTGACTACATTGGTATTCCAAAGTACCGTTCTAATCGTCACGAATCGCAGAATGAGATCGGATTCGTAACCGGTCTTGCATGGACCGAGGTTGGCGGCGAAATATTAGCCACCGAAGCGACCTTGATGGAAGGCAAAGGTAAGCTGACGCTGACCGGCAAACTCGGCGATGTCATGCAGGAATCGGCTCAGGCCGCGATGAGCTACGTGCGGTCTCGGGCTCAAATGTTTGGAATTCCCAGAGATTTCTACCGTCGGCTTGATCTCCATATACACGTTCCCGAGGGTGCAATTCCAAAAGACGGTCCTTCAGCCGGTATCACGATGGCGACATCTTTGGTAAGCGCTCTCACCCATATTCCGGTGCGATGCGACGTTGCCATGACGGGAGAAATCACGTTGAGGGGAAAGGTACTCCCGATCGGAGGCGTGAAAGAGAAGCTGCTGGCGGCTCATCGGGCCGGCATTCGGACGCTTATCCTTCCGAAAGACAACCAGAAGGATCTCGCCGACATCCCGGCCAATATCAAGGATGAGTTCACCATACACTTCGTCGAAAACATGGATGAAGTTTTGAAGGTCGCATTGACGCACGAACCGATCCCGTTGATTGAAGAGGGAGCGCAGGAGGTTCCGTTTCGGCCACCGGTCGATGGAGATGGAGATCGTCAAGAATCGATCATGAACTGAGCGGAAATTCGGGGACGGTGAGCAATTTCTTCAGTTCAGAAATTGCTCACCGTCCCCGAATTTCCCCGTGATACAATGAAGACAGTTTCCGGCCTCTCGACTTCCAGTGGTGAAAATCAGTTCCACCCGATTCGTCAAGAGCGCAGCACGACCGGATGATTTTCCCCGAGATCAGCGACCTGAAATCGCTTTTTGTGGCCGATCAAACGTTGGCAAATCCAGTTTGTTGAATACTCTGACGAATGTCCGTGGACTGGCACGTACGAGTTCATCGCCGGGCCGAACGCAAACGATCAACTTTTTTCTCATCAATGACAGCATGTATTTTGTGGATCTGCCAGGCTACGGGTACGCGAAAGTTTCAAAGAAAGTTAGAGAAGGCTGGGGACCGATGATCGAGGATTATCTGCGAAATCGCGAACAGCTTGAGCTGGCTGTGATGCTTGTAGATAGCCGGATGGCTCCTACAGACTCGGACGTGACGATGAAGAAATGGCTCGATTATCGCCGGATTCCCAACACAGTCGTTTTGACCAAGACCGACAAGATTTCCGGTAATCAGTTGTATCAGGCGCTCCGTCAGGGGGCGAAAACATTAAACACAAAGGAGATAATTGCTTTCTCAGCGGTAACGGGTGCTGGCAAGGATGAACTTCTGGCCAGGATCGGTGCCGCGACAACTTCAGATCCCACAGTGAGAAAAACCCACCTATGAGTTCAAAAAAATTCGTTGCTCCAGATCGTCCAGAAGGCGCAGCCACGATGGACATAGCGCAGCTCAAGGAAATGAACATTTCCGCGCTGACGCAGGTTGCTAAAGACCTCAACATCCAGGGAGCTTCCGGAATGCGGAAGCAGGAACTGATTTTCAAGATCCTGCAAGCTCAGACGGAAAAGAGCGGCTTCATTTTCAGTGAAGGTGTGCTCGAGACGCTGCCCGACGGATTCGGATTTCTCCGAGCGCCGGATTACAACTATCTGCCCGGCCCGGATGACATCTATGTATCGCCGTCTCAGATCCGCAAATTTGATCTGCGTACTGGCGATACGGTTTCAGGACAGGTCCGCCCGCCGAAAGACGGTGAGCGCTATTTTGCCCTGATCAAGGTTGAGGCGGTCAACTTCGAACATCCCGACGAGGCTCGCAACAAGATCTTTTTCGATAACCTGACGCCGTTATACCCGAACGAGCGGTTGAAGCTCGAGACGCCAAATGGGAAAGATAATCTTTCCGCGCGAGTGCTCGATCTTCTCACGCCGATCGGAAAAGGACAGCGCGGCCTGATCGTGGCACCGCCACGCACAGGAAAAACCATGCTGCTTCAGACGATTGCGAATTCGATCACAGCCAATCATCCGGAGGTCATCCTGATCGTGCTTCTGATCGATGAGCGGCCGGAAGAAGTGACCGATATGCAGCGTTCCGTAAACGGCGAAGTCATCAGCTCCACCTTCGACGAACCGGCTTCGCGCCACGTCCAGGTTGCGGAAATGGTGATCGAAAAAGCCAAGCGCCTTGTGGAACACAAACGAGACGTCGTCATCCTGCTCGATTCCATCACACGCCTCGCTCGCGCGTACAATACGATTGTGCCGCCATCCGGGAAGGTGCTCTCAGGCGGTGTGGATTCCAACGCGCTTCAACGCCCGAAACGCTTTTTCGGGGCGGCCCGGAACATCGAGGAAGGCGGAAGCTTGACCATCATCGCTACCGCACTGATCGATACGGGAAGCCGCATGGATGACGTGATCTTCGAGGAGTTCAAAGGCACCGGCAACATGGAAATCGGTCTCGACCGCAAACTCGTCGACAAGCGCGTGTTCCCGGCCATCGATATCAACCGGTCTGGAACCCGAAAGGAAGAGTTGCTTGTTCCCAAGGATGAGTTGAACCGGATCTGGATATTGAGAAAGGTTCTGAATCCTTTGTCCACAGTGGAAGCCATGGAACTTCTGCTGGACAAGATGGGCAAGAACAAGAGCAACGCCGAATTCCTCGCGTCGATGAGCGGCGGGGCAAGGTAAGAGAACTCCCCTCCTAAGTTAGGAGGGGTGGCGCGCAGCTTAATAGAAGCTGGCGCGCCGGGGTGGTTCCGAAGGTGAACCTCCCCCTCGCCTCACTTCGTTCGGCTCGGCTCCCCTCCTAACTTAGGAGGGGAGTTTCGTAGCTTCATCAGCAGGTCTCCTGGCTCATCAATCTGAGCAACCACAGAAGAACCGTTGCTGGTGACCTGAATTCCATCGAGCAGGTGAACCAGATCGGGTTGCTGCTTCGCGACCTGGAGTTTGGCTAGCGCAATCAGCCCCCGCGCCATGTCGGCCAGATTTTTTGCGCTATCGGCATCGGCGAAATTTCCTGTGGCGCGCGCGTGTACGTCGCGGTCGACTCGCATCTGATACGTTCCATGCTGCAATGATTTCAGGATTTCGGCGACAGGCCCGGACTCACGGACTCCGCCTGTGGGCAAGTCCTCCTGTGAAAAGCTCCCGACGGCCCAAACTTGGTTGCCGGACTCGATCGTTCGAATCGCCTCGAGCAAATCATTTCCAATTTGCATCGAGCCGGGATACGTCATTCGATTAATCGCGGTCTTGACGGCGTTTGCAGTTCCGAAAAGCACGACGTTGTCCAGGAATGTTACCGCCCTAGCGTCATCGCGATAGACGGACCGGCCGAGGTAAACTTCGGGTTCTTTCCCCTTCTCTCTCAAGAATTGTTCCGCTTTGAAGTGGTCGTACCGGGCAGTGGCAACGACAAGCCTCTCTTGGGCGCTGATCTTTCCAATCGTCACACGATCGAGGTCTCGCCGGATATCGAAACCCGTTTGCTCGACGAACTCGCTAATTGCCGGAGATAGGGAACGGAATTCGCCTTTGTTCAGGACATCCTGCACCAAGGCCGCGTTTCGAAGGGCGGCGATGTCCGCAAAGGCAATACCTTCCGTTTCCGGCGGAAAATATTTCAACGTGGATTCATCCGGCGTAATCGTAGCGGCCGGAATAGTCATCGTTGCAGCCCAACCCAACGCTGTGGCGATGACTGAAACGCCAACGATCCATTTCATAATCAATAATCCTTTCGTGTGAAGTAAACCACCGTGCCGATGTAACAGACCAGCGCGAATATGAACGAAGTGCCCACAACCCAGTTGAGTTCCAACGGCCGTTCGATAATCAGACGCCGCATCGCGCCAATAGTTTCAGCGGATTTCGGCAGAACCCAATACAATGTACGAAAAATGTGGCGATATAGTTCCGAGGAAAAAGCGGGCGTAATCTGTTCGTGCGCCGCCAGTACCGGGCTGAATACCAGAAGCGTTGTCGCCGCCAGTAAACCCGCCGGTCCGCTCTCGGTTGTTACGGAAACGATCATGACTACGGAAAACAGAACGACGAAGGCGAAGATGGCCAATATCGTCGATTCCGGGAATCCATGATTCCAAACCGACGATTTCAGACCCAAAACCGTCCAAACGCCCAGAAACAGATATGCGGCATTGAAGGCCATGATCGAGGCCCCTCCGGCGAACCGCGCCGTGATCAGACGCCATCGCGGAATCGGGCGGCAGAGCAACAGATCGATGCTTCCTTTCTGGAGCATCAAGGGAAACAGTGTTGAGGTCGCCATCAGAGCGAGGAATAGCCCGAACGTTCCGACGAACATGGCCAGACCCGATTGAAAACTTTCCACCCACTGCTTAACCGAAAATGCGGGAACCCGAAGCTCGCTTCCGAAAAATGTCATACCACGCATCACGCCGTTGACGACGTCCATATTCAAGGCCAGCCCGATCGAGCCCACGATCAACGAGGCGACGATGAAGAAGAAGAGGAACATCTTGTTCCGGAAGGATTCTTGAAATGTGTCGAGGAAGATCCCGGGCCGAAACATGCTCATTCCCCTGTCGTGATCAAAGTACTTTCTCCATAAACACCGATTCCAGAGTTCGCTTCTTCACATTCAGCGAGTCAATCTCAACATTTTTCGCTCGCAGGGCGTCGATCAAGGAATTTGCAGAGGTCCGGTCCGGCACATGAATGTGCAAATGACCGTCAACGGCGGTAAAGGGAAGCATCTTCTCATGCAGCCAATTGCGCAGTTCGTTGCTGACGCCGACGACAAGCTCGTATCCACTTTGGTTTGATGTCAATTCCACAATCGTGCCTTGCTCGACGATCTCCCCGGATTTCATCAAGGCGATGCGATCACAAATCAATTCAATTTCCGCAAGGATATGAGAATTGATAAAAATCGTCTTACCTTGGTCCGCCAACTCGCGGCAGATCGCGCGCACTTCCCGCCTGCCGGGAGGATCTAACCCGTCTGTCGGCTCATCGAGGAAAATGAAGTCGGGATCGTGAACGAGCGCCTGGGCCAATGCGAGCCGCTCATTCATTCCTTTTGAAAACTTGGAGACGCGTACGTCGCGCCATCCGGCCAGATCAAGTCGTTCCAACCAATTCGCGGCATTCGCATCGACCCGCTTGGTATCGGCTCCGCTGAGACTGCCGTAGAGGCGCAAAACCTGCCATGCTGTGAGGTGAGCGGGGAACCGGGGATTCTCCGGCAGATAGCCGACGCTTCTGAGCACCGACCGATTGCGAACGGATTCGCCCAGTACACGGATTTCACCTTGATCCGGATACGCGATCGTGAGAGCAATTTTTACCAGTGTAGTCTTGCCGGCGCCGTTTGGACCGAGAAGCCCGAAAATTGTGCCCGGCTGCACCGCGAAACTGACGTTCCGAAGAGCGCAGACTTCGCGCCTCGACCACCAGTGGCGGAACGTCTTAAAGACAGCACGCACTTCGAAGGCAGCCGGCATTGGAAAATTATACCGTGTGGGAATTTCCCAGCGGCAGGCGGAGTGCTTTCGAGAGGGCTTTGCATGCCTGGCTTCCGCTCCCCCAGAAAGGCAGTCCAGCGGCGCTTCGAGGTCCATGGGAATACCCAATGTTTTGAATAGGTTATATCGGCGACACCGACCGCAAACGTCGATTCCTTGACAGATTTCTGTCCAAACCGCGTCGCGAACCGTTAAAGCCAACCTTTTCCCGCGTCGATAAATAAGGCGGGATGAAACTAACGATCATTATTCCCACTCGCGACCGAAACAACAGCGTCGTCGAGTGCGTACTTGCCCTCGATCACAACGAAGCCGACGTCGTCGTCGTGGACGACGGTTCGGTCCAGCAGGTTGTTCTACCATCCGACTGCGCGCGGGTCATCCGACATCCTCGGCATCGCGGACGTGCAGCAGCTATCAATACGGGCTTGAAAGCTGCGCGTCACGATATGGTGCTCATCATCAATGACGACATTTACGCGGCGCCGGATATGGTGCTGCGCCTTATCGACGAATTTGCGATCCACAATAATCCGAAACTTGGAGTTGCCGCTCGGGTCATGTGGGATCCTGATATTCCTCCGACACTAACGATGAAATTGATGGAGGAGGCAAAAAAGTTCGTTGCCCCGATTCTTCTGTGGAAGCCCTTTGTGCTGTCTCAGGGCGGATACGATGAAAACTTCACGCGGCGTTTGGAAGATCTCGAACTGGAACTCCGGCTGAAGCAACAAGGATTCGAACTACGCACGGTTGAAACTGCGGTCGCCTTTCAACAAAACCCCATGCGGATTCGCGATCTGATCGAGCGGGAATTCATGGAGGGCGCTTCCGCGGTCTTTCTCCATTCAAAATTTCCTTATTACATGCCCCAGATCGATGACATGGATGCGCTCATTCGTAATGAAAATCAGGCAGCCGATGCGGATTCCGCGGTTGAAGAGATTTCGTTACTGGAGCAGTCAGGTTCGGACACTCTTCCCGACGGAGCTTCGGAACTGTTTACCCATATCTGCCGTCATTATTTCCTCCACGGCGTCTTTGAAAGTCTGAAAGATATCGGAGGCATCAAACAGCAGCGCTCCGATTCGACCACCGCTACGATTTTCAAGGAGGCTTCGCGTCTGGAAGGTATCGGGGAATTCGATGAAGCCCGGCGCCTGTTTCAACTCGTCCGTCAAAGGCCGGACGAACAGTATTGGGACCGCGCCGAATATCATTTGGGCTGCGTCGAGAGTCAGCTTGGCAACGCATCCGTTGCACATGCCCATTTCAAGGAATGCCTGCGCCGGAATCCGCGGCATAACAAAGCTCGCCGAATGCTCACCAATTCGACGCTATATCGGGAAATAGAACCGAATGTATTCGAAATCGCCCGGCCGGCAAGTTCGTCGAAAGTCCTGTTCGTCGTTTTCGGCGGCCTGAAGAATATCGTCAATGCATTCCCTGTTGTCGAAGCACTACGAAACAAATTTCAGGCTGAAACAGTTTGGCTGACCTCGCCCGCATACGCAGCGCTCGCCGGCGCGAGCGCTGCCGATGCCATCCTCGAAATGGAGCCGCGGGAGATCATTCCTTGGGATTGGATCCATTCCGAGGGCTTCACTCATGTCTTCTTTGCCGACCCCGAAGGCAATCAAGAGGAGTGGGAACAGTCTGAACTTCACCCCATCGATTTCATGGCCCATAAATGTGGTGTACAGGTCGAGACTCGCCGAGCCTGCTTCGAACCGAATGGTGGCGCCCTCATCCAGGCGGAAGAATTCCTACGTCAAAACGGTTTGTTGAAAGGCGCGTTTGTCACCGCATCTCATGGGAATGGTAAGGGACGGCACTGGCCGAATTCCAACCTCACGAGGCTTGCTACGCAACTGAAGATGCCGATGGTCGTGTTCGGCACAAAAATGAATCCGGAAATTCCGGGGACGACCACCTGTACTGATAAGCCGTTTCAAGTGATCGCCGCGATCATCCGTTGGAGTCGCTTTTACCTCGGTCCCGACTCGGGACTGTCATGGCTCGCCACGACAGTCGGCACGCCGATGGCTGTCTTTATCGATCCTGAAGCCAAGAACCCCATCGACACGGGATTGGGCAGCATAGTGCGTGGCGGAAAACATGACATTCGGGAGTGGGATATCTACACGAGCCTCCAAACCGTGCTCACCCATATCGAATCGAGATTGCCAGCCGATATCGCTGTTCCGCGCTAACCCGATTTATCAGCCGCTGACTATAACTGCAACTCGGCTTTAGGCAAGCTTTCGATGAAGCTCTTCACAGGTTTTCATTGTAAGCCTGGTCCTGGAGAGGGGAGTTTGTTGCACTTTTCGCAACAAAAAGTAGCGAGATTTGCCTAACCCCTATACAACCGATCTCGTCAGTTTCTTGGCAGCGGCCCCATTGCCTCGTCGGGAAAATGGCATGCCCCTCAGGCCAATCTTGAGTGCGACGCTGAGTGTTGGGGCTCTGGACGGGTGTTCCCCTTTCTAAAGGGCTTAGACATTGGTAAGCCAAATGCAATAAAACACGTCGAAAGGAAGGAGAAAGACTGATGTTGACTGAGACCGCCACCGCCAATCCGGCCCGAACGAAAATGTTTTTGGATATTCCTACTGCCGCCGAACTCGCAGGGTTTTCGATCCGGCATTTCCGCAGAATCATTGAAGAAGACCGCATTCCGATCGTTCAGATTGGCCGGAAATTCTTCATTCTCGGTCGCGACTTTTCTAGTTGGGAGTCCAGCAAGAAGACAAGGCGGCCTGCCTAGGGCATCCACGCACGTGGTAGATGCACCTGCGTGGTGTGTAACGAAGTTCCCCTTCGAGTTACTTTTCCGCCCAATCGGAACGCGCTCTCCGGTGCCTTCCTCGACGTTGCGGAAATCCATAACACATAGAGTCGAGCCTATTAAAGAAAGGCTCGACTTCGCGCGTTGGCTGTTCGTGTCTAGCCACAAAGAGGCACAAGAAACACAAAATCCTTCTGCGAACTTTGTGCCTTCTTGTGGCTGATGCTTACTTCTTTGGCGCGGCGCCGAGGACAGCGTCTTTCGCCGCTTTCGCGACGCGGAATTTCAAAACCGTCTTTGCTGGGATCTTGATTTCTTCTCCAGTGGCAGGATTACGGCCGATGCGTGCCTTTCTTTTCTGCTTCACGAGTTTTCCCAGGCCGTGGAAAGGGAACTCGCCCTTCTTCGCTTCGCGGTATGCCAGATCAACGTACGCAGCCAAGAAATCTTTGACCTGTTTCTTTGCGACGCCCGTCTTCGTCGACATCTCACTGATGATCTGCGTTTGGGTCATCTTTGCCATCAAATTCCTCCTTTAATATTCACAACTTCCCGATTTCTCCTCAAAATGTTTTCGATGAAGGCCACCGAAACACAAACCAGCTTTAGAACCTTAGAGTGAGACACCTGTTCTGTCAAGCTAAGCTCGCTTGAAAGCCTTCTGAATTTCTCTCAGATCGTAGCGCAAGATGATTGGCCGGCCATGAGGGCAAACCGTCGGGACATCGGTTTTCATCAACTCCGAAATCAACCAGCGCATCTTGGTTTCCTCCAGTGGCGTATTGATCTTGATTGCTGCATGACACGAGACCGTGGCGGCAATTTTCTTCTTCAGTGCCTCGATGTTGATCACCTGGGTTTCTCGTTCCAAACCATCGAGTAACTCCACCAGCAGCTTCTCCACCGCCGCCGCCTTCAACATCGCGGGAGCCGTTTTGATTGCGATCGTCTTCGGGCCAAACGGCTCAACCTCGAAACCATTCCGCGACAGCTCGGGGATGATACTGTCGAGAATCACAAGCTGCCGCGGAGGCAATTGAACAATGAGGGGCATTAATAATCGCTGGATGTCGAGCTTTCCTGCAAGCTTTTGTCGCAGGTATGCCTCGAATAGGACCCGCTCGTGAGCAACGTGCTGGTCGATGACGATCAGGCCGGAAGAATCCACGGCCACAATGAAACTGTCCCGGAGCTGCCCCAGCGGTTGCACCTCCTGCCTGACGCGATCGAATTCCGGATACGCAGGTAGTTCACCCGCGTCTTCACAACCATCTGTCTTGGTTTCGGTAGATCTGAAGTTCAAGCCCAACGGGATGGCTTGATCAGCCACGGCGCGTATCCCAGGTTGGAGTGCGAAAGATTCCTTCGCAATCGGATTATCCGAGGCCCACGAATCGGGTAAACGCGGCTGCGGCGCCGGAGCAGTAAATGGCGACATGGGAGCCGCGTCGTTTTCCATTGGCACGATCGTTTTGTCGTGCGTCAGGCCCGATAGAATTGCATCCCGAATCGCGTCGTGCACGAACGATTGGTGCTTGAACCGGACCTCCGTTTTTGCCGGATGCACGTTCACATCGACGTCTTCATATGGAATGCTGACGAACAAAGTCACGACAGGAAACGTTCCCGCCGGCAGGATGTTCCGGTACGCCTCGCTGATCGCGTGAAGAAGAATTTTGTCGCGCACAAGGCGACGGTTGATAAAGAAGAACATCGAGTTGCGGTTGTATTTCTGAACATGCGGCCTTGACGTGAACAAATGAATTTTCACGCCGGACCGTCCGTAATCCTTCTGATACTCCACCAACTGGTCGAGAAGATCTTTGCCGAAAATCTGAAATATCCGATCCCGAAAGCCGGTTGTCACGGGCGCTGCAAGAATCTCGAAACCCGCGCTGTTTAGTACAAAGTGGATTTCCGGAAATGCCAGCGCATAGTGAGTGCAGTAGGTTGTGATCTGGCTAAGCTCGTAGGATTCGGAACGCAGAAACTTCCGCCGCGCCGGGACATTGAAAAACAAATCTTCGACTATGATTTGGGTTCCGCGCGGAAAAGCGTGTTCTCGCTCCGAGACGAGCTTTCCTCCGGCGATTTCGATCGCTGTGCCGGTGGAACCATCGGCCTGGGTTTCCAAGACCAGACGGGAGACCGACGCGATCGACGGAAGCGCCTCGCCGCGGAAGCCAAGGGTCTTGATCGAGAACAGGTCCTCAGGTTCGTACAATTTACTCGTCGCATGCCGGCCAAAACAGGCTCGAGCGTCTTCCGGCGACATTCCTTCGCCATCGTCGGTGACGCGAATTCGTTTCCGGCCGCCTTCCTCCACGTCAACCGCGATCTTTCCGGCGCCGGCATCGAGGGAGTTCTCCATCAGTTCCTTGACGACCGATGCCGGGCGCTCGACGACTTCACCCGCAGCAATGCGATTGGCGATGTCGTCGGGGAGCGTTCGAATTTTCATACGAGGATTTAGCCACAAAGAGGCACAACACTCACAAAACCTTTTGTGTCTTTTGTGCTTTTCTGTGGCTTAAGTTTTCCTTACCTGAACGCCGAGTTCCCTCAACTGCTGATCGGAAACCGGCGAGGGCGATCCGCTCATCAAATCGACAGCACGCGCGGTTTTCGGAAAAGCGATGACGTCACGAATGGAAGATTGTCCCGTCAGGATCATCACCATCCGATCGACCCCCAGTGCGATGCCTCCGTGGGGCGGCGTGCCGAACTCGAGCGCCTCGAGAAAGAAGCCGAACTTCTCACGGGCTTCCTGCTCTGATAACCCGAGAACTTTGAAAACACGGGACTGGATATCGCTTCGATGGATTCGGATCGAGCCGCCACCGATCTCCGTGCCGTTCAGCACGAGGTCATACGCTTTTGCTCTTACCTGTCCAGGATGAGTCTCCAGCATCGGAAGATCTTCATCCGCCGGCGAAGTAAATGGATGATGCCGTGACACCCATCGGTTTTCCGCCGCATCAAATTCCAACAACGGAAAATCAACGACCCACAACATGTTCCATTTATCGGCCGGAATCCAATTCTCTCTTCTCGCCAACTCGATACGGAGAGACCCGAGGAGATTCAACGTCGCTTCCGTCGGACCAGCCATCAAGAAAATCGTGTCGCTCTTTGCAGCCCCCGACTTTTTGATAACAGCGTCGACAGCGGCCGGGCCTGCGTTCTTGACGATGGGAGCGGAAGTAATCCCTTCGTCACCCAGCCTGATCCAAGCTACACCCGCGCCGCCCAGTTGTTTCACAAAAAGCGAGATGTCGTCGAGTACCTTTCGCGAATACGCCGTTTGGGGTGCGACGAAGCCGCGGACGGTTTGGCCCGTCTCGGCCAATTCTCGAAATACGCCGGCATCGGCTGTCTTGAAAATGCCGGTGAAATCTTGAAGAAAAACATCGAAACGCGTATCCGGCTTATCGCTTCCGTAACGGTCCATGGCTTCCTGAAAGCTCATCCGCGGAAGAGGCCGCGGAATAGTGATCCCATTCAATAAAAATACCTCGGCCATCAACCCCTCGATGAGGGCGAATAACGATTCGCGCGAAGGAAACGACATCTCGATATCGATTTGGGTAAACTCCGGCTGCCGGTCCGCTCGCAGATCTTCATCGCGGAAACATTTCACAATCTGGAAATATTTGTCGAAGCCCGAGATCATTAGGATCTGTTTGAACAACTGTGGCGACTGAGGCAATGCATAGAAGCTGCCATGATGAAGACGGCTTGGCACCAGGTAATCTCTTGCGCCCTCCGGGGTCGACTTGGTCAGGATTGGTGTTTCAACTTCCCAGAATCCCTGCCGATCCATGTAGTCGCGGACCGTCATCGTGATGCGATGGCGCGTGCGGAAATTTTCCTGCATTTTGGGCCGGCGCAAGTCGAGGTATCGGTACTTCAGGCGCAGGTCTTCGGAAGTCGTAATTTCGTCTTCGATCGGAAACGGGGTCGTTTTCGCTTCGCTCAAAATCCAAAGCTGGCTTGCCACTACCTCGATTTCGCCCGTCTTCAGATTCGGATTCTCCAGGCCTTTGTCGCGCACACGAACCTTCCCGCGGGCGGCAATGACGAATTCGGATCGCAACGTTTTGGCCCACCGGTGCAGATCGGCGTTGTTCTCGGCATTGAATACGATTTGAGTGACGCCGTCGCGGTCACGCAGATCGACAAATAAAAGTTGCCCGTGATCGCGCCATCGATTCACCCAACCCATGAGCAGCACCTCTAGTCCCTGATTCGCCGCCGTGAGTGCGCCGCAGGTATGTGTTCTTTGCAACTCTTCCATTACAGTTCTTCTTCCCGGATATTTCGCTGCTCTTTCGTCGACATGTCGCGCACCACGAACGTGCCGGATTTCAATTCTTCCTCCCCGATGATAATCACCGACTTCGCCTGTAATTTGTCGGCCAACCGCATTTGGCTCTTGAGACTGCGTGTATCGAAGTCCAGATAGACGCGCTTGCCCGCCGTGCGAAGTTTTCGAGCAAGCAATGTCGCCCGATTGAAAGCTTCGTCCCCCAACGGCGCAAGGAAATACTCGGGCGTGTAATCCGGAATGATTTTGGATGTGTCCGGAATGGAGAGGATCAATCGTTCCAGACCCATGCCGAATCCGAATCCCTTGGTTGGTGGTCCATCCAGATCTTCGGAAAGTCCGTCGTACCGACCGCCACCCGCAACCGTATTCTGCGAACCCAGCCGTCCCGACGTGATCTCAAAGGTGGTGCGGGTGTAGTAGTCGAGTCCCCGGACGAGCCGAGGGTTCAGCCGGAAATGGATTCCCCGCGCTGCCAAATACGATTTGAACTGGTCGAAATGTTGCCGGCAACCTTCGCAAAGATGTTCCGTGATCGTCGGCAATTCGGCAATTACCGGCTGGCACGAAGGGACTTTGCAGTCGAAGACTCGCAAGGGGTTCCTTTCCCCCCGCCGGCGACAGTCTTCGCACAGGCGTTCCGCGCGAGCCACAATCGCGGTCTTCAGCAACTGTACATAAGAGGGACGGCATTCCCGGTCGCCTACCGAATTGATGTTCACTTCCAAATCCGGAATACCGATACCCTTGAGAAAATCGGTCAGCATTTCGAGCACCTCGGCTTCAATTCCGGGATTGTCGGTGCTCGAAAGCACTTCGGCCCCGGCTTGCGCGTGTTGCCGGTACCGGCCTTTCTGAGGACGTTCTCGCCTGAACATCGGAGCGATGTAATACAGCTTCAGCAATCGGGCTTCATTCTCGAGCTGATGCTCGATATACGCGCGCATCACGGGCGCGGTACCCTCGGGGCGCAAAGTCAGCGACTTCGTCTCGTCGCGATCCGTGAACGTATACATTTCCTTCGAAACGATATCGGTCTCTTCGCCGACACCTCGAACAAAAAGGTCTGTGGCTTCAAATATGGGCGTGCGGATTTCTCCGAAACCGTACCGGTGAAATGTCTGCCGCAAGCGATCTTCAAGAGCGTGCCAGATCCCGATTTCGGACGGAAGAACGTCGTAGGTGCCTCGTATTGCGTGAATCATCGGGACCTACTTCGCTTTCATCGCCAGGTACGTTTCCTTGTACTCGTAATACCGCCGGGCGTACTCGTCGATACTTGCGACCTCCTGATCTGTCAGCGCGCGTTCGACTCTCGCTGGGAGGCCGAGAACGAGACTCCGCGGCGGAATCACCGTTCGCTCCGTTATCAATGCACCGGCACCGACAATCGAATACTCGCCAACGACGACGTCATTAAGAAGGGTGGCGCGCATTCCGATCAGGCAATGAGACTCGATGGTACAGCCATGCATGGTCACGCCATGGCCGATGGTCACGTAATCTTTGAGAATCAACGGGCACGTGTCTCTCATGACGTGGCCGATCGAACCGTCCTGAATGTTCGTATGCTGGCCGATGCGGACGTAGTGAACGTCGCCTCGAATGACGCAGTTGTACCAAACGCTCGAATGGTCGCCGATCTCGACGTCACCCACGATTTGAGCGCCTTCGGCGATGTAGACTCGCGTCCCAAGTTTTGGCCACTTCCCCCTGTACTCATGCAGCATCCACCGCTCTCCAGATAAAGTCTCAACGCTAACAGAATTACCTTTCTTTACGCAATCGGCGTCCCCTATCATGTCACGATGCTTCGCGTCGTCATCATCAAGCCGAGTAAATACGGTTTAAGCGGTTACGTCGAGCGGTTCCGGCGCGGTTTCATGCCGAACAGTACGGTCCCGTATATTCGGAGCATGACGCCGGCGTCAATAGAGGGTGTGAAGATCGAGACACATGCGATTGACGAATACGTTCAAACGGATCTGAGTTATCTTGATCTCCTGCGCAAGCCGGAGCAACCCACCCTGCTGGCGTTGGTGGGCGTGCAGTCGCATCAGTTCCGGCGCAGTCTGGATTTGGCTGCCTTCGCGCGAGCCCATGGGGTTCGGCATTGTGTAATCGGCGGACCGCATCCCATGACATGCGATACCAGCATGCTCCAAAACCGCGGCGTGAGTTTCGCTTTAGCCGAAGCCGAAACGATCTGGTTGCAAATCTTGGAGGACGCGATCCGAGGCGAGCTCGAGCCGGTTTACGGCGCTAATCGGCGTTGGGCTCCGGAGCTACAGTCGCCGGTGGTGATTCCGCCATCGAAACGGGATCTGCAGCGGTACATCGTACCCATGCTCGGGATTTATCCCGCGCGAGGCTGTCCCTTCACTTGTAATTTTTGCTCGGTCATCAAAATCGCGGGCCGCCAGGTCCGTAGCCAGTCCATCGAAACGACCATGGAAAGCTTGAGGCGGGCGAAGGCTGCCGGCGTTCGCATGGTGATGTTCACATCCGACAATTTCAATAAATACGCAGAGGCTCATGAGCTGCTACAGCAAATGATTGCCGAAAAGATCGACATTCCGTTCTTTGTACAATGCGATACGCAGATCGCGAAGCAAGAAGAACTGGTGAGCCTGCTCGGAAAGGCTGGCTGCTTTGAAATGTTTGTTGGCGTGGAATCCTTCAACCGGCAAACATTATTGGCGGTGCACAAGACGCAAAATCATCCATCCACGTACGGCGACATTGTGAGGCTGTGCCACAAACACGGCGTTCTGACACATTTCTCGAACATCATCGGATTCCCGGAAGATTCGGCACGCACGGTTCGTGAACACCTAGGTGTGCTCCGCAGTCTTCGGCCGCACGTTGCGTCGTTTTATATCCTCACCCCGATCCCCGGAACCGAGCAATACGACGATTTCTTCGACAGAGGTTGGATTACAGAGCAGAATCTCGACCGCTTCGATGGCACCACAACAACATGGCACCACCCCAATCTGAGCTGGCCTGAGCTACAGGATCTCCTGTTCCGGTGCTATCGTTATTTTTATAATGCGGGTTATATCCTGCGTACCGCGATTCAAGGCTTCCGGCGCGAAGCTATCGGCGGTTTCCTGGCCTATCTCGGACATCCGCTCTTCACGCGATTTTCAACGGCAAAGAGATTACATCCAATGTCTGGCGGCATCAGCCGCGTCCGGTTGGACTGTGTTTCCGCCTACGAAGGGCTGCGCGAAGCACAATTTGGTCTCCAACACATACCATTACCCAGGAGTCTGACGTTATCGAAGTCCGACGCGGAGCTGAATCGCCGCGCTAAGCTTGCACTGTCATAGACTTCCCTTGTGAACCCTTCACCGCAAGACCTTCAACGTTACCAGGACAATTTTCTGCGCGAACAGGATGGGATAGCTCTGTATCGCGCGCTGGCGAAAGCTGAAAAAGATCCCGGGCGCGCCGAAATTTTCGAGAAGCTTGCGAAGGCGGAAGAACGGCACGCGGCACGGTGGGCGCGGTTATTGCAAAGCAATAGTGCTGCCCTGCCCGTATACACGCCCGGCTGGCGCATTCTTTTGTTGGGCTGGCTTTCGAGGCGGTTCGGAACTCAGCACATATTGCCCGTCGTGACAGGCCTCGAATCTCGGGACCAGGACGTCTATCGCGGCCAGATTGAAGCCCGCGGCCTTCCCGCCGAAGAGCGCAGTCACATGCGTACACTGCGCGCCATGCAGCGGCGCGGCGAGGATCGGCCGGAATCGATACTCGATCTCGAAGGATGGCATCGCACGATCTACGGCGGCGGATTGCGCGCTGCTGTGTTCGGCGCCAATGATGGGTTGCTTTCCAACTTCAGCCTCGTCATGGGAATTGCGGGCGCAACCTCCGAACCGCGGTTCGTTCTGCTGGCCGGAATCGCGGGCCTGCTGGCGGGCGCTTCCTCCATGGCCGCCGGCGAATATGTCTCGGTACAATCGCAGCGGGAGCTTTACGAACAGCAGATCGCCGTCGAGCGCCAAGAGCTGGAGATGTCGCCTGAAGAAGAAAAAGAAGAACTCTCGTTGATTTATCAAGCCAAGGGGATTCCGAGCGGCCAGGCGGAAGAGCTGGCCGAGCGTATTTTGTCGAATCCGAGCTCGGCCATCGAGACGCTCGCGCGCGAGGAGCTCGGACTGGATCCCGCGGCGTTAGGATCTCCCTGGATCGCGGCTGCAAGCTCATTTGTCGCGTTTGCCACAGGCGCCGTCGTCCCGGTCATTCCTTACCTTCTGCTTTCGGGGAATGCGGCGTTCATCACAAGCGCCATTGTGTGCGGCGCTGGTCTGTTCATCCTGGGTGGCATCGTTTCGATCTTCACCGGCCGCAGTCTGTTCTTCAGCGGATTCCGCATGCTCGGCATCGGGTCCATAGCGGCCGCCCTGACGTACTTTATCGGCAAAGTTCTCGGCATTTCAGTCGCGTCGTAGAACATGTTCGAATTTTTCGAAAGGAGGAACTCGATGAAGCTCAAAACTGATCAACTGGTGCTTTCTGGCGTATTCCTCGTTGTGATTGGGGTTCTATCCGGTATTCCTGCAGCAGAAGGTCAGACAACCGTAGGCGGCCACGTCGGTTTTGTGCTACCACTGGTCACGCATGCTGCAGGCCAGACGACGAATATCGCGGATAACTTCTCCATTGGTTTTCCGCTTGGAGTTACCTTCAAGGGGAAAGGTCGCATGGCGTACGATTTGGAACTGGTGCCTGGCGTTCAAGGGACCCCGCGGCTGACTACGTTCACCGTTCATCCGGGTTTGGTGTGGGATGCCGGGCACAGCTTCGGCGTTGGCATGCGCGCGGCGTTTGACATCAATTCTCAGCAATGGGGATTCACGCCCCTGGTGAACCACAGTTGGCCAATTAACGACACCTTCTTCAAGGCGTTTTTCGTCGAGGCCGTGCTGCCGGTCCGCTTCAATCGGCCGACGAATACGCCCGCTACGACACCTGTCACCTTCGGTATGCACTTTGGATTGGGATTCTGATCGTGATGTTAGAATTTTAATCTTATGAACACGTTTAATTCGCAGTCGACGTTGAAAGTAGGCAGCGCGGAATACGAGTACTTCTCTCTGGAAAAGGCGGAGAAATCCGGCGCTGGTTCCGTTTCGAAACTCCCATTTTCACTAAAAGTGATGTTGGAGAATCTGCTCCGCTTCGAAGATGGGCAAACGGTTTCGGCCGATGACGTACCTACCCTTGTATCCTCACCCACGGCGAAGCGCCTTGAAAAGGAAATTGCATTCCGTCCAGCGCGTGTGCTGATGCAAGACTTCACAGGTGTTCCCGCGATTGTCGATTTGGCGACGATGCGTGACGTCATCAGGCGCATGGGTGGCGACCCGAAGCGGATTAATCCGCTTCAGCAGGTCGATCTGGTCATCGACCATTCCGTTCAGGTCGATCAATACGGTACTTCCACGGCTTTTGCCTTCAACGCCGATCGCGAGTTGGAGCGGAACCGTGAACGATACGTCTTTCTCAAATGGGGCCAGAAAGCGTTCCAGAATTGCCGCGTGGTACCGCCAGATGTTGGAATTTGCCATCAGGTGAACCTCGAATACATTGCGAAGACTGTATTCGTCGATCAGAAGAACGGCCGCCAGCGGGCGTACCCCGACACTCTTGTCGGGACCGATTCGCATACGACGATGATCAACGGACTTGGGGTTGTCGGCTGGGGTGTTGGCGGCATCGAAGCCGAAGGCGCCATGCTGGGGCAACCTCTATCGATGTTGATTCCGCAAGTGGTCGGGTTCAAGTTGCGCGGCCGGTTGAAGGAGGGAACAACAGCGACCGACGTTGTGCTCACTGTCACGCAAATGCTTCGGGCAAAAGGTGTCGTCGGAAAGTTCGTTGAGTTCTATGGTCCGGGTCTTTCAAGCTTGAGCCTCGCCGATCGTGCCACGATCGGCAACATGGCGCCGGAATATGGCGCGACGATCGGATTCTTTCCAATCGATTCAGAAACATTGAATTATTTGCAGCTCACGGGACGCGAGCCCAACCACGTCAAGCTTGTCGAGGCCTATGCCAAAGCCCAAGGACTGTTCCGCACGGAGTCCACGCCCGATCCGATCTTCGGCGATACGCTCGAACTGGATCTGACCTCCGTCGAGCCCAGCCTCGCCGGACCGAGCCGGCCGCAAGATCGCGTGGCGCTGAATAAAGCAAAGCAGGCGTTCCGGGAAGCGCTACCTTCTATGCTGGCGAAGCAGAGCAAGAGCGTATCGAGCGTTGCGGTATCCGACAACGGAAACAAATATAACGTAGGGCACGGTTCTGTTGTGATTGCCGCCATTACGAGTTGCACCAATACTTCGAACCCCTCGGTCATGCTTGCTGCAGGCATTCTGGCGAAAAAGGCTGTCGAACGCGGACTCGAAGTGCAGCCTTGGGTCAAGACAAGCCTCGCCCCCGGCTCGCGAGTCGTTTCGGATTACCTCAAGGAAACGGGGTTGATGTCCTACCTCGAAAAGCTGCGCTTCCATCTTGTGGGCTACGGCTGCACGACTTGTATCGGTAACAGCGGTCCGCTTCCCGAGCCCGTCGCCTCCGCGGTCAAAGACAACGGTTTGGTCGTGGCGGCCGTACTGAGCGGAAACCGCAATTTTGAAGGCCGAATCAATCCACTGGTACGAGCGAACTATCTTGCCTCGCCGCCGCTCGTGGTGGCGTATGCGCTCGCGGGTAAGATGGACATCGATCTCGAAACAGAGCCGCTCGGTAACGACAAAAGCGGAAAGCCCGTCTATCTTCGCGACGTCTGGCCGACCCAAAAAGAAGTCATGGAGGCGATCAATTCATCGATTCGGGCCGAGATGTTCCGCAAAGCGTACGAAGAATCGCTTGAAGGCGACGAACGATGGAAGCGGATCGAAGCTCCGTCCGGCGAACTTTTCCAGTGGGATTCGGCTTCGACATACGTCAAGCGTCCGCCATTCTTCGAAAATATGCCGCGCCAGGCATCTCCGCTAAAGGACATCCATGGAGCCCGTGTCCTGGCCGTGCTCGGAGATTCGGTCACCACCGACCACATTTCTCCCGCCGGATCGATTCCGATTGATAGTCCGGCTGGTAAATACCTGATCGAGAACGGCGTCGCTCCGACAGATTTCAACTCCTACGGAGCACGCCGCGGCAACCACGAAGTGATGATGCGCGGTACGTTTGCGAACGTTCGTCTGCGAAATCAGATAGCACCTGGCACCGAAGGCGGCTGGACCGTTCACTTGCCGGATAAAACACAGACAACCATCTACGACGCAGCCACGCAGTACAGGAAAGAGGGCGTTCCTCTCCTGGTTCTTGCGGGCAAGGAGTATGGTTCCGGGTCATCCCGGGACTGGGCCGCGAAGGGCCCCCGCTTGCTCGGTATCGAAGCTGTAATTGCAGAAAGCTTCGAGCGGATTCACCGCAGCAATCTAGTCGGCATGGGAGTGCTGCCTCTGCAATTCAAAGAAGGAGAAAACGCAGCTACGCTCGGCCTCACA
Organism: Acidobacteriota bacterium; assembly: GCA_003223875.1. Taxonomy (GTDB): domain Bacteria; phylum Acidobacteriota; class Terriglobia; order 20CM-2-55-15; family 20CM-2-55-15; genus 20CM-2-55-15. Next base: position 31,005 of record QHWY01000091.1, read on the forward strand.
GGTTTCGAAACGTTCGACATCGATGGGATCGCCGCCGGGATTAAGCCCGGTATGCTCGTGCGTATTCGCGCCCGTTCAGAGAATAGCCAGGAAAACATTTTCCAGACCGTTAGTCGGATCGATACGCCTTACGAGATTCAGTATTACCAGCACGGCGGCATTTTGCAATACGTCCTGCGGCAGCTAATCGCATAGACAACGTATGGAATAGCCACAAAGAGGCACAAAAGACACAAATTTTTCGTGTTCTTTGTGCCTTTTTGTGGCGACTACGTGTTTCATTATCACTATCGTATCTTTCCAGTATTGGAGTCAGGCCGGTTTGTAGGAATAATCGATGTTCGCTCGATCAAAGGAGTGTCGCCTGCCGATTGGCCTACCACGAAGATTGGGGCGTATCTATCCGATCCTTCCAGATACTGCGTGCTGGATCTCAGTGTCGATGCTGCGGATGCTCTGCGCATTCTGCTGACTCAGAAGTCCAGCAAAGGCCCCATTGTTCGAAATGGCGTGCTGCTGGGGTTTCTCACGCCATCCGACCTCTTCAAACTCGTCTTCCTGAAACGCGACATTGCCGCGTGACTCCCTTCCCAAGTTAGGAGGGGCTTTGCACAGAAAGTCGAGAATGGCCACTGAAGGGGCGGTCTATGACGTCTATGACCGCCGGCGATCTCGCAAATTGCTGTATTGTCGGCGGTCATAGACCGCCGCTACAGCGGGAGAGCCCGACGTCATGCACTTTATGTGCAAAGCCTTAGGAGGGGAGTCTGTTACGATAGCCTTTTTGGAGTAACACATGTCTCACATCCGCCGGCGGCTCTACAAATACTACGACCTGGTAATGGCCCTCTTCGTCACAGTGCTGCTTTGCTCAAATGTCATTGGAGCTGCAAAGGTTTGTACCGTTTGGGGATTCACGTTTGGGGCGGGCGTCCTATTCTTTCCAATCAGCTACATCTTCAACGACGTGCTCACGGAGGTCTACGGCTATGCACGGGCGCGTAAAGTGGTTTGGGCAGGCTTCGGCGCTATTGTGTTCGCATCTTTCATGAGTTGGGTTGTGCTGACTTTGCCTCCGGCGATAGGTTGGAACGATCAACGGGCTTACGAAACGGTCTTCGGCCAAACACCACGCATCGTATTTGCCTCCCTGACCGCTTTTTTTGTTGGTGAATTTGCAAATTCCTACGTCCTGGCGAAGATGAAAATTCTGACGAGCGGCCGATTTCTTTGGTCGCGGACGATCGGCTCGACGATCGTTGGTGAAGGCGTCGATTCGCTCGTGTTCTATCCGGTCGCCTTTATAGGCGTGTGGGAGAACCGATTGGTATTCACCGTCATGGTCAGCAACTATGTCATCAAAGTATTGTGGGAAGCCATCGTCACGCCGGTCACATACCGGGTCGTCGGATTTCTTAAAAGCGCCGAGCAAGAAGACTATTACGACGTCGATACGGACTTCACGCCGTTCTCGATCGAGGTTTAATTAAGGAGCCCGAAGAGACATACGCTGGGTGGATGTGAGTACGAAAACTGCCCTCAGCAATCGCGGTAGACTGTGCCGTGTTCATTAGCCACGAAAACGATGTTGTACGCGCCTTGGTCCAACCTAGGAGGGGAGTTTTTGCTGCCTATCGCGCGGAACAGGGCTGCGGATTCCAGCCCGAACCATCCGGAAGTTTTTTGAAGTGAGTGCTGCGAACAAACTGGCCCGTCAGGTATTCCGGGTCTTCAACCATCGTGGTTATGATGAGCAGCGAATCTCTATTCTCCTCATCAGCGCGGTGGAAATACTCCGTCACGATCGCGTTGCCGCTGTAGGGCACTCCGTTCTTCTGCAAATATCCGGGTCGCAAACGAGTCGTGACCACCTTTAAATCGCCGCCGCGGGCTTGATTAGCTTGTCCACGCCCGCGTCTTCCGCCGGCAAATTCCCACACAGCGGTGGAATCGCCCTGCAACGTTGGAGGGCCGGAAGGGGCGCGCCAGTTGCCGAAGTGAAACAGCCGTGTCTGCGTTCCCGCGTCGAAATCCACTCGCAGCGTATTCTCGTCCTCCCAAGTGATGTGAAGACGTCCGGGTTGGCGAATGATGTTGCCGGCGCCGTAAGACTTGCATTGTTCACCGGCGGTTTCGTCCTTGGAAGGGTCCCAGGCATTGGCGACACGCTTACCGGTTTCGTTCAGAGGAATGCTGGGATAGTCACCTTTGGCCGGCGTTACCATGCGCCACCGCCAGTCCTCGGTGACGAGCGAAACCCAATAGCCAGTGAAATCAATCGGTGCCGCTGCTTTTGCCGAAGCATTCGCGGCCGCCGCACCGCGGCCGCGCTGCGCGTAGAAGCCTGCAGGAATCGCGAACAGAAGAGCGAGGCAGGCGCTGAATTTAGTCAAACGACTCGCCCGGGCGCCCGCCCCAGGTCCAGCCGTCGGAAGTCCGCTTCAGACGGAGCATTCGAAGACGATGATCATCGGGATTCCGGCCTGGATTTCCGACGATGATGACGTGATCGCCAGGTTTCAGCGTCTCGCGAGTGACTCCTTGACGCCCAAGCTGCCCGCCGCCGCCCCATTCGATAGCCCAGCGAACCGTTTCGCCTTTCTCGTCCTTACCCTCGACATGAACGAACGAATGCGGATTTCGGAACAAGAATTGAACTAGATCGCCCTCAACTGTCTGCTGCTTGTCTTCAAAATAGGTCGCGGCGAACGAATGATGCGCATAAAGTTGAATACCCGACATCAGCGCCGCTAGAGCAACCGGTAAAATGATCCATCTAACCTTCATGTTTCCTCCTGAGAAACATAAATATCTGCAGATTTGGAGAATGCTTCATTTGCTTCATCCGAACATTCAGAAATGAATAAACTTCTGCAACCTCCAATAGTTATTTCTTCCCAGCCGTAGGCATTGTAGCCAATTTCGACCGATATTCCGGATACATTGTCGCCGCCCCGCCCCGAGTTGCCTCTTCAGGGAGATTGTGGACCGCTGCGAAATCCTTGAGCGACGGGTTGGTGCCGGGCAAGAAGTGAGGCACCACATTCTTCCCGCGCTCGACCTCCTCCACTACGTCGCACGGATATGGATCGACGAGCTGATGCTCGTCTAACTCATAATCTGTACTCCGAACAAACGGTTCAGTCAAATAGACCGGATCGTTGACGATCGTCACCACAGTCAGCCAATTACCATGGCGCATCCAGTGTTCCGTCACGGTAGCAAGATCGCTCCGCGGAATGCCATTACGCCGAATGTATCCCTCCTTAAGGTGTGTGACCGTGATCGTCAACATGTCGCCGTCCCACTTTGCCGTGGCAAAACCTCCCCACGTGTGGGGCGCGTTGGCTGAAGGATGCGGACGTCCATCCAGGTAATAAATGTTGTCAACCGAACGCAGCCATTCCGCATGAAATGCCGTGATCTGACGGGTTACGGGATCCACTTCCTTCGTAATCCGAAGCTGCGAAGGACCGCGCCAAATGTAATCACCGGAATGGGGCCTGCACTGCCATTCCGGCAGGCTTTGGATCGACGCTGCCCACGTGTCGGCGCGTTCTCTGGCGGCTTCATTAATTGGAAGCCCAAGGTAATCGCCCAGCTCGGGACCCGGACCGCGCTCCGGTTCGTCTTCATAAAATCGCGGAGACCATTCGCCGGAAAAATCCACCTGAGCAAAGACGGGGATGCTGCCGGCAATCGTTACTATAACCGCCAGAAAAGCCACCAGCCAGATTCGGTTGACTGTCACGTTTCTCTCCCTTGAGACGTTTGGAAATTTCACACCCTATGCGCTGTTATGTCAATAGTACTCCCCTCCTAAGTTGAGGGTGTTGCGAAACTTCCGCAAAGCAGTTTTCGTCTGCTGTAGCGGCGGTCTATGACGTCTATGACCGCCGGTACTTCGTTGATTCTGCGAAAAACCGGCGCTCATTAGAGCGCCGCTACAGTAAGAACCGAACCCGCGATTCCGTAGTTTTGCAACACGCTCAACTTAGGAGGGGAATGGTACAATCCCGCTGTGCCAACGAAAACACGGAGTTACCGGATAGGCCAGATTGTTCCCAGCTCGAACACCACGATGGAGACCGAGATCCCGGCCATGCTTCGCGCCCGCGAAACCGTCGAGCCGGAACGGTTCACTTTCCATTCCAGCCGCATGCCCATGAAGAAGGTGACTAAGGAGGAACTCGAGGCGATGGACGCCGACTCCGTCCGCTGCGCTCTAGAGTTAGTCGACGCGCGTGTGGATATTCTGAGCTACGCGTGCCTTGTCGCGATCATGAGCATGGAAAAGGGCTACCACCGAAACTCCGAAAAGAAATTGCACGATGTCACCGTCAGAGCAGGCCACGGCATTCCTGTCGTGACCAGCGCCGGAGCACTGATCGCCGGCCTGAAGACGTTACGAGCAAAACAAATTGCGCTGGTTGCGCCGTACCTGAAGCCGCTCACAAAGCTCGTTGTGGATTACATCGAAGCGGAGGGCATTCAGGTAGCCGACTACATTTCGCTCGAAATTGCGGATAACGTCGAGGTTGGGCGGCTGGACCCGATGGCGCTTATCGAGATTTATCGGGACCTGCGACGCGACGGCATCGATGCATTAGTCCTGTCATCCTGCGTGCAAATGCCTTCTCTCGCCGCTATTCCCATTGTCGAAAACGAATGCCGCTTGCCTGTGGTCTCCGCAGCCGTCTGCACAACACACCAAATGCTTCAACAGCTCGGTCTCAAAACCTACGTACCGAACGCCGGCAGCCTGCTTTCCGGGACGTATGAGAACTAGCACCGCCGAATCTACAGCCTTTAAGCGCAGAGGCGCGTTCGCCTGGGTCTCCGAGCTTGCTCCGCGAGAGCGGCGCGCGTTCGGCGCTTGTGTCGGCGGCTGGGCGCTGGACGCGATGGATGTTCAAATGTACAGCTTCGTCATCCCCGCGCTCATCGCCACTTGGGGGATCACACGCGCGCAGGCCGGGGTGCTCGGAACCGCGGCACTGCTGGTATCAGCCGTCGGAGGATGGTTCGCGGGTTGGATCGCCGACCGTTTTGGGCGGGTGCGCACGCTGCAGGTTGCAATCCTGTGGTTTGCGATCTTTACCTTTCTTTCTGGCCTTGCTCAAAACTACCAGCAATTGTTCGTCGCGCGCGCCTTTCTAGGACTCGGCTTCGGCGGCGAGTGGGCTGCGGGGGCTGTTCTGCTGGGCGAATCCATCCGCGCCGAACATCGCGGAAAAGCGCTCGGTGTGATGCAAGGCGGTTGGGCCATTGGATGGGGAATGGCAACGATTCTCTACGCCATCTTCTTTACGCTCCTGCCGGCCGCGACCGCCTGGCGCGCCCTGTTCCTGTTTGGCATCGCGCCCGCCGTTCTGGTGTTCTTCGTCCGACGCTATGTGGAAGAGCCGCCGGTGTATCTTGAGTCGCGAGCCAAACTTGCTGCGCACGGCGACCGGCCTTCCTTCTTCGAGATTTTCAAGGGTCCGCTGCTGCGGATCACTCTCTTAGGCGGATTGATGGGTACCGGCGCTCAAGGAGGCTACTACGCCGTGACGACATTTCTTCCTACCTTTCTACGAACTGAGCGCGGACTTTCCGTCCTCGATTCCACGGGCTATTTAGCCATACTGATCTGCGGCTCCTTTTGTGGCTACTTAAGTGGCGGTTTCCTTGCGGATCGTATCGGCCGGAGGCTGACGTTCCTTGTCTTCGCGCTTGGCGCGGGCATTGTCGTCATCAGTTACACCAGTCTCTCGTTCGGAAACAATGCGATGCTGGTGCTCGGTTTTCCGCTCGGGTTCTTCGCATCCGGCGTCTTCAGCGCTATGGGCGCGTTCTACACCGAACACTTTCCAACGCGTGTTCGCGGCGTCGGACAAGGTTTCGCCTATAACCTGGGGCGAGCAACCGGAGCGCTGTTTCCAACGCTGGTTGGGTATCTGTCCGCGTCGATGTCGTTGGGTAATGCTATCGGTCTGTTCGCCGCGATCGCCTACGCTACGATGGCAATCGCCGCCTTCCTGCTTCCCGAAACGAAGGGAAAAGTCCTCGCGGCGTGATATAGTCCGCTCTTTTAACTGCGGCGGTCTGTGGCCGCCGACAATCCGGCAAGTTGCGAGATCACCGGCGGTCATAGACGTCATAGACCGCCGCTTCTACAGTGCCTAGGAGCGTAGCAACATGGCGAGTATTAGCGACCTCACGATAGTCAATTCCAATACTGCCGAGGCCAGGCGAGTGGAGTCCGGCACGGAAGTGACACTTTGCAGTCCGGACTTCTGTGGTTCAAAGAATCTGACCGTCTTTAAGAGAACGATTTTTGCCGGCCGGAAGCTGGATGTCGAGGCGCGCAACGATTACCACCTCGTGTATGTTATAGCGGCCCCCACCCAGGGCGTCGTTCGTTTCAATAATCAGGTTCATGACGCCGAAGAGGGAGCAGGCCTGCTCCTTGGACCATCGGAATCCGCGCGATTTGAAGCGTCGAATTCGAACCTCGAACTGCTCCACATGATCGTGCCGAAACCTCCTGCGGGCGTCGAAGCCGGACTGACGGGAGGGCCAGGATATTTCTTCAACAGGAAAACGCTTCGTGCATTGAGTGATGCCAGTGGCGGGCGTGTCCGCCGATTCTGTGCCGAGTCCAGTGTAAGGCTTCGTAACGGAGCGAGGCTCACGCCGACGAATGCCATCCAGGCAGGAGAGATGCACTACAAGGAGGGCGGCTCCTCTCCGTATCACGTGCATAGAGGTACGGATGCCAACCCCGAAGGGGCAGCGCATTGCTACATGACTTTTAAAGGCCGCGGTGTGGTTGAAGTCGAAAACGACTTCAAAGAAATCGAACCCGGCACGCTCGTCTACTTTCCTCCCGGCACTCCCCACCGGCTCCGCTCTCACGGGGGGCCGCTCGACTACTTTGAGATTCAGGCGTGGCGAAGTTTCAAGACCACGATTCTTAGCGAGGAACCCCTCGGTTTGAAGTGGTACTACGAGCGTGAAACCCCGAATGAAGAATTGGTGGAGTGGAACCAAAGCTAAAAGAGAAACCCGTTGAGTCGTGGCTCGCCGCGTCCGGCCTCCAACTGTCGGATTGGTTTGAGCGCTGGTTTCCGGATGCATTTGCGCTAGCGCTTGTTGCGGTCACGATCGTGTACCTGGCATGCGTCGGGATCGGCAATTCTCCCATCCAGACAGCACAGTGGTTCGGCGCCGGGTTCTGGGACTTGGTCGCGTTCACGATGCAGATGACCATGATCATCATCAGCGGGTACGCCCTTGCCACAGCCGGGCCGGTGTATGCGTTGATCTGCCGCATGGCAGCAATTCCCACGAATGGTAGAAATGCCGCCGCATTCGTGGCGATGTTCTCCATGCTGTCGTCGCTCTTGTCGTGGAGCTTTAGTCTCATTTTTAGCGGCCTTCTGGCGCGCGAAGTGGCGCATCGCGTGCGTGGCGCGGATTATCGGGCAATGGGCGCTGCAGGCTATCTGGGCATCGGCAGTATCTGGGCGCTGGGCCTCTCATCTTCAGCGGCACTCATCATGGCGGCGCCCGCTTCCTTGCCCCAATCCATTCTGCGCATCAGCGGTGTGATTCCTTTGTCCCAGACGCTTGGTCTGTGGCAAGGCATGATCATTGGCGCCGCGATACTGGTGGTGTCGATGCTGGTCGCTTTCCACTCCCATCCCACGCGTTCATATGCCCGGGACATGCAAGCGATGGGTGTGAAATACGAACCCGTTTCGGTTCCGTCCGCGAAGCGCGAGAGGCCCGGCGAGTGGCTGGAATACAGCCCGCTCCTGACGGTGGTTATTTCCTTTTTCGGCATCGCCTATTTGGTACGTGAAGTCGCGGACAAGGGACCGGCCATCATCCTCGATCTGAATCATTACATCTTCGCGTTTCTGGTCGCCGGGCTGTTGCTGCATTGGCGCCCCCGCTTCTTCGTTCATGCAGTGGCGGCGGCCGTGCCTTCAGTGGCTGGAGTCCTCATTCAATACCCGCTGTATGGCGGGATCGTAAAGATGATGACCGAATCCGGCCTCGCCAAGGATCTTGCCCATTTCTTTGTTACGGTCTCAACACACCAGACATTCCCGGTGCTGGTGGGGATTTACTCGACCTCTCTGGGATTATTCGTTCCTTCAGCCGGCGGGCGGTGGCTGGTCGAGGCGCCTTATGTATTGGAGGCCGCCAAATCTTTGCAGATCCATTTGGGCTGGGTCGTCCAGATTTACAACGCGACCGAAGCGCTGGCGAACCTGATCCATCCGTTTTGGATGCTTCCGATACTCGGCATCCTTGGCTTGAAAGCGCGCGACATCATCGGCTACACCATGCTCCAGTTCGCGGCTCTGGTACCCGTCGTGCTGTTTTTGGTGTGGGCTCTTAATCACACCTTCTAAGCGCCGCGCTTGCGTCAAGACTGTGCGGCGGTATAATAACCCGCCACTAATCAGTAACAGTTTGTTCCGAACAACCGCGAAAGCGAGATCACTCGCATAGGAGGTAACCATGCTAGGAGAGCTCATCTACGAAGGCCGTGGAAAGAGAACCGCAAGAACGGTGCTGCCTCTGGAGGGCAACCAGGCCAGGATCCAGGTGTCGTTCGAGGACACCGGAAAACTCGTCGGCATTGACGCGAACTTTATTGGGACGTATTGGGCCGCCATCCGGTCCGACGGCAGTGTGTATGGAGAGGGACAGGGAATGATAGCGACGCGTGAAGGCGACGCCGTCACGGTACGCGGTATCGGCAGTGGGAGACTTCGAGAGGGAGGAGCCGTGAGTTACCGGGGATGCATCATCTACCATGCGCCTCAAAAGTTGGCCCGATTGAACACAGTGGCCGGCGTTTTCGAGTTTGAAATCGACGCCCAGGGCAATACGTCCATGAAGATTTGGGAATGGAAGTAGGCGAGCCGCATCCGCCGGTCGCTCATTTGTCAGACCGCCGGATGCTTTTTCGTCGCTTTCCAAGTTCCGCAGTTCTATCCATTCACTTCGCGGGTTCCACCAAAGCGGCGACAGATCCGCGGCTGTGAGGAAGACGCCAGTCGGGACCATAGGCGTGGATCTGGTCACGTTTGGCTTCAGCTTCTTCCAAATTTGTGGTGAAGACGATGCTGCTGCCGGTGGCGTCGGCTTCCATCGTGTGGGCGAGCGCGGTGGCGTAAGGGAAGCCGAAAATGGCTTGCAGCATTTCGATTACGTACTCGAAGGTGTGGTCGTCGTCATTCAGAATGATCACGTGATAGAGCTTACTTAGCTCGTCTTTTGTCGATTTGTTGATATCCGTGTCTAGCGTCGTGCCTGCCATTTCCTTTATTTTACTCGGCATGAATGTCCTCATCTTTACAGTCTGGCCGGTCGAGTTTTGGCGGGTCCCAAAATCGCAAGTCGAGCGGCTGCGGGAACGATTTCCACACGTGACTTTCACACATGCCGTTACCGATGCGGAAGCCATGAGCGGGATTGAATCGGCCGACGTGGCGCTCGCATCCCGCTTGTCGGCCTCGATGGTCGAGCACGCGCCACGCCTCCGATGGGTCCATTCCACGGCAGCAGCGGTTGGGATCTTGCCTTTGAAGGAGCTTGCCGCTCGAGAGATCCTGGTCACCAACTCCCGTGGAGTTCAGGCGCCCGCGATGGCCGAGTTTGTCATCGGCGGGCTGCTTGTACTTGCTCGCCGATTCCATTTAATCCTGGCAGCGCAGCGCGAACGCCGCTGGATCCAGAATGAACTGACGAGGGATGTATGGCCATGGAGTGTCCGCGGCCGAACGATGACCATCGTTGGTCTCGGCACCATCGGACAAGAAGTTGCGCGGCGCGCGCATGCGTTTGGGATGCGAGTGATCGGGATCCGCCGGCGCATGGACCAGCCCAAACCATCGTTTGTGGATCGCATTGCCGGTCCGGAGGAATTGGACGGCGCGCTTCGTGGCTGCGACGTATTGGTCATCGCGGCGCCCTTCATCTCGGAAACAGACCGTTTGATCGGCAGTGAACGGCTCGCCATGCTCAAACGCGGCGCCATTGTCATCAATGTCGCTCGCGGCCAAATCATCGATGAGATGGCGCTGATTCAGGCTCTCGACGGTGGTCATCTTGGCGGCGCGGTACTCGACGTTTTCAGACACGAGCCTCTCGATCCGGCGAGTCCATTGTGGACTTTCCCGAACGTGATCATTTCACCGCACGTGTCGGGAGTGCGGTCCGATCACTGGGACGAAGTCATCGATCTCTTCTCGGAGAACCTGCGCCGTTTCGAACGCGGCGATCCGCTATTGAATCCCGTCGATGTTCGTGCGGGATATTGAGGGAACCTTATATTTTGAACGATTCGAGAGATTCCGTGGCAAATAACTCCTTCGCCGCCAATTGGCGTTTTGAGAGACCCTGTTCAAAAGAGTAGCGGAGAAATGTGGATAGGTTGTGCAGATTCCGATCGAGCCCATAAGGCCAGAAATCACGCCCAAATATCTTTTCGGTTTCTTCCGTGTGCCAGACCAACCAAGGAAGCATGACCTTCAGGGCCGCCGTTTCGCGCAGATCTTCATAGGCTTCACGCTGAGCGAGAGCGAACGCTTTATAAAGCGATTGTGCGACCCACGGATTTTTTTCATAGATATCCCGGCGGATAACGACGACGTGCATGATCGGGAAGATTTTTGTCTTCTCAAAATATTCCCGTTCCGCGGCGTGATAATTTTCGAACAGCCGGCGGACTTTACCCGCTCTACTTTTGAACGAGGACGGAGCGCGCGTCGCGTACAGCGCATCAATCTCGCCCGATCCGATCATTTGCGCCAGCGTTTTACCTGGAAGGATGGACTGAACCCGGATTTCAGGAGGCAGGTTCAGCGGAAGCTTTTCGGGCCGGCCCGGCTCTTCTTCGCCGCCTTGGAAATAGGTGGCACTCGTGACAGGCACGCCATACTCGTCGTTGAGAATACCGCGTATCCAGACGGGCGCGGTCATCTGGTACTCCGGGTTTCCGATACGCTTCCCGATCAGATCCTTCGGTTCGCGAATTTCACTGTCCGTATTCACGTAAATGCAAGAGTGCCGGAACGAGCGTGATGGAAAGACCGGGATCGCGATGAACGGCGGATTTTCTCGGAAAAGCGACATCGTGTACGACGAAAGCGACATTTCGGCGATGTCGAATTCGCGATGCCGCAACATCCTGAAGAACGTCTCTTCGACGATCAGGTTGAGGTAAGTGATCTCTATACCGTCGATGGGAATCCGTTCTTCCAGGAGAGCCCGCGTTCGATCGTAGTTCCAACACGCAAGAGTCAGTCGAAGTTTCCCCATGGGCGCCAACGTTATAGACCGGCGCGGAGCATGTCAAGCAGGCTTGTCTTATAATGAGCCTGCAAACGGATAACGGAGGCTGTATGGTGTTCATTTTGCTTCTTCTCATCCCAGGAGTTCTTCAGGCGCAAGATGCCAGATCGGTTTTGAGTAATGCCGCAATAGCGATGGGCGCGGAGAATCTGAGAACGATCCAGTACACCGGGTCCGGGTCCAACGCAGGAATTGGACAGAATAAGAATCCAAATGCGGCGTGGCCGCTGGTCCGGGTGAAGACCTATGGCCGGGAAATGGATCTCAATACTCCATCATCACGTGCGCAGCTGGTGCGCATTCAAAATGGCGCTGAGCAAATGCAGAATCAACTCGTCCTTCCGACTTCATCATGGAACACGCAATCCAATATCTGGATATCTCCTTTTGTCTTTCTGAAGGCGGCGATGGCGAGCAATGATGCAACGGTGAAGGCAGAAACACTTGATGGAGACAAATTCAACGTCGTCACGTTCGTCCTGCAGAACAAATACAAAATTGCCGGATACATTAACGCGAACAATCTCGTCGAGAGAGTGCAGACCTGGATAGACAACGATGTCCTCGGCGACATGTTGGTCGAAGGTGTGTACAAGGACTACAAGGATTTTTCCGGCATCAAGTTCCCGACGATGATCATCGAGAAACAGGGTGGCTTTCCGGTATTGATTTTGGTTGTCTCGGACGTCAAGCCGAACGCCGCTGTCAATATCCCTTCACAGCAGACCGAGACCCAACAGGCCGGTCCGGCACAGGCGGCGGCCGTTCAGTCGGAAAAAGTTGCGGATGGCGTCTTCTATTTAAGAGGCGGCACTCATCATAGTGTGGCGGTCGAGTTTGCGGATCACGTAGTTGTTGTCGAAGGGCCGCTGAACGAGCAGCGATCGCTTGCTGTCATAGCGGAAGTGAACAAGTTGATTGCGAACAAACCGATCCGCTACTTGGTCAATACGCATCATCATTTCGATCACTCCGGCGGCCTCCGTACCTATGTAGATCAGGGCGTTACCATCATCACGCATGCCATCAATAAGCCGTTTTACGACAAGTCGTTTACTTCCCCGCGCACGCTCAAACCCGATCCGCTGTCTCAGTCCAAAAAGACGGCGAACATCGAGATCGTGAACGAGAAAAAAGTATTGGCGGATGCGACCCGTACGTTGGAACTACATCTGATCAAGGACAATCCGCACAATGACGGAATACTGATGGCTTATCTTCCGAAAGAGCGGATCCTGATTGAAGTGGACGTCTACACGCCGCCCAATGCGAATCCGAATACTTTGAATCTGGTCGAGAACATCGAACGATTGAAACTCGATGTCGATAAGATCCTCCCGCTTCACGGGCCCGGCGCGGTTTCCAAGGCGGATCTTTATAAAGCCGTGGGAAAAGCTGCTCCTTCGAACTAGCATCCTCGGTGGCGGCCGGGATGTTGCGAATTGACGCCTCTGTCAATCTGTAGCCGCGAAGCGGCAACAGAACCTAGCCAGGGCGTCAGCCCTGGGTTTGATTTCCGAGCGGACACAAGCCGCGAAGGGGCGGCAGATGCTGCAAATCTGCCGCCCCTTCGCGGCTGTGACATGGACGAACACGAACCCAGCGCTCGCGCGCTGGGTTATCTTCTCACGCCGCTTCGCGGCTTGGGCAACCACGCCCGTCAGCCCTGGGCGACTTTCTGTCGCCGCTTCGCGGCGAAACAATTTATTCACACCTGTAACGAAAATACCGCTGTAAGTGCTTTAGATAAGTTTGGGCACGCATTTTTATCCTTCACTTTGAGCCGCGGCTCATGGGTGTCTTCATAGACCGCCGCTACAGTTTTAGTCGTGCTCGGCGTGGAGGGCTTTGTGCTCTTCGTGTTGCTTATCTTGCCGGATGGCGTCTGCCTTTTTGCGCGCCTTGGCGAGATGCGCTTCTCTCGTCGTCTCGGAGCTCACAGCACACAACGATATCAGCCGCTTCAGATCTTTCTCTTGACACTCCGGACACTCGGGCGTGGGCGAAGACGGCAGCACCAGAAATTCAAAACGGTGCCCGCATCCGCTGCATTCATATTCATAAATCGGCATACTTTACCTTTAATTAGCGTCGGGCCCACCGTTTTGTTGATGGCTACGCCCTATCGGGCTTGCGTTCGCGGCGGCCTTTTTTACTGCCGGCCGGTCCCCCCACACCTTGTCCAATCAAGGCTGAATTGTTTGCGGAATCGTGGCGAAGACGGTCCCTGTGTAACGCAACCCAATAATACTCGATGTTCCCGTCGCTGTCGTCGGGGAGACGGTAACTCGGCCGACATAATTGGGCGGCAGCGTCACCAATTCACTCAAGTATCTGGCCAAGGATGTTCGCGGAGGAACCGTTCGAGTAACCGTGCCTGCGACCGTTCCGTTTCCATCATCCACGGCGATAGTATAGGTGTTCTCCGCATCCGAGTCGTTCGCGATTGCGAGCCCAATCTGGGCTCCTTCCCGCGTATCGGCCAAGATCTGAACCTTCCGGGCCGGCGGCGAAGAAAACACCGCAGCTTCGGCGAGTTTGGTTCCGTTTGAAGAATAATACGAATAGAGGAGCTGAGCTTCGACAACTGATGGGCACTGCAGCGTGGCATAACCCGATTTGAGGCTCTGCGTCGCGGGAGTTGGTGCGATCACGAATCCGTTTGGTTGAAGCTGGTACGTTAGAGCAAAGCCGGAGACTGTCAGACCGCGCAATTGGAGCGTGCATGTGTTCGTAGCGCTGGAGTTGGGATTCGAAATCATCAGGGTGCTTTGGAAATAGGATCCGTCGCTCACGCGGCCATCAGCAAACGCCGGAAAAACATGATATGTGCTGGCCGTCACGGATGCGTTTGGGGCAGGCGGATTCGGCGGCGATGGCGGACCTGTATCAGGTGGCGGCGGAGCCGTTGAGGTCGCCCACGCATGAACGAAGACATATGCATCGATCGAACCCCAACCTGTTGTCAGATCGTAGCCCGGACCCGCAGAATACCCGGTCGTGATTCCGTCCACACAATTCGGTGAACCTGCTGTACAGGGTACGGCGTTCGTGCCGGAGGTGATGTCATGGAAGGCCGTTGGAACCTGCGAGGCCAGCGCATACAACCGCGGGTTTGGGTTGCCAGTCGCCTGGTTTGTGATTTGGTTGACGATGGCCATAATGCCGGCAAAAGCCGGCGCCGACGCCGATGTTCCGGAGGCGATGAAGAAACTACTGCGCTGTTGAATGACGTAACCGTCATGTCCCGCAGCCGTGAGCGATACATCCGGCGTATAACGATGATGTTGATCGGCCGCGCCGGGATCCACAGACGGCACGCCGTAACCGGTTTGCCAGGATGGTGTACTGTGAACCGTACTGACGCCACCGCCAGTGCTCCATAAGCCATCGGGGCCGCTCTCGTTCCAAACCACTTCAGGTATGTAAATTTTCGCGGAAGAGCGATTCTGTGCGTTATTGGTGGTGTCCCAGTACACCGAATCCGCGCCATTCTCGTTGAATTGCGCGCCTCCGACCGCGACGTTGTACGGAGTAGAAGCCTCTCCGTTGACGCTCAACCCGCGCCGGGCTGCTGTTGACGAAGGACCGTCGCAGCCGGCAGACCCGCTGTCTCCGGAAGAAACAACGACAGAGATGCCTTGCGCTGCCGCCTGCTGCCACAGGCTGGCGTAGAACTGCGAGGTTGACGGAGATGCTGTTTCACAGAATCCGAAACTGCTGCTCATCACAGCGGCGGCATTGTTATTCACGATATACATTTCGGATAACAGGATCCCATCCGTCGCTCTCGTGCCCCGGGAAACGATCAGTTTGACCTTTGCGCCCTTCGCCACAGCACCGGACCATTCGACGTCGAGGTCGGCCTCGCCTTCCTCGTCTTCACTAACAATGCCGGGATCTGTTCCATTCACGATGATCTCGGGATTTGATTCTGGCAACCCATACATGGATCGGAAGGTAGCGACATCGTTGATGTTGATGTTCGTCCGGCCGGCGATTGCAATGGTTTGCCCGGTGCCGTCGAATCCCTGGTTCCACAGTGGAGCGAGATCGTAAATGACGGCGAAGTCATATGGAACCATGGCGTGACGGCCGCCGAATGTGAAGTTGGGTACAGACTGGAACCGCTGAAGTTTCGGCTTGGATACGAAGTCATGAAGTGAAACCACTCCCCGGACTATTCCCGCCAATGCCTGGGGTACTGAGATGTCCCGCGCATTGGCGACGTGTATCTCGCCGTTAAAGTCAAAACGGTGAATCTCGGTCATGAAGGCTTGTTCGATCTGCCGCGCTGTTCCGCTGAATTCGATTTCGCGCCGGCCATCAGAAACTTGGTCAACGTGCAGACCCTGCGTCTCGAGCCATCTAATAATGACGCTCATGTCTTCGGCCGAGACTCCGAAACGTTCTCCAAATTCTTTTGGTGTCAACCATTGGTGATAGTGCGGTGAGGACGACTCTTGTTGTGCCGCGAGCAAGGCTTCGAGTTCCGCCTCCTGCTCGGGACTGCTCTTCAGCGTCAGAATCGCACGGTCCATCACTAGATCGGCCGCAACGCGGCCTCGATCTTGGGCTTGCCTGATTCGCGCGTGCGTCGTTCCCGGCAATAGAACAGTTCGCCGGCTATCGACCGATTCGGTGATCCTTGGTCTCTGTTGTCCCTGCAGCGCCGGGGCCGCGGCAGTTAGGAAAGTAATCAATAGCGCGCCGGCAGCGGCCGTTGTCTTCAGCGTCATACCCATTCAATGAAACCAGCGTGACGAAGTTCTTGCAAAGGCAAATGCAAAATCGGCGGTTTTAGACTGATCTGGCCAGAATTCGTTGCCTTCCAGTTTTTCTGACCTAGAATTTTTATGTGCTTTTTGCGATTCCTGTTATGTTACGGTTTCATTGCTCATGAGATTTGTTGCTGGCTTGGTTTTGTTGCTGGCGGCGGTGGCCGCCGCGGTGGTCTATGGTCAGGAAGAATTGGGATTGCTCGGGCGCTACGATGACGTTCGAAGGATTCCTGACAACCTCACGAAAGAGACAAACCAATTCGTCTTTACGCGCCTCATTTATAACGGACGTATCCCCGGCTATTACAAGAATTGGTATACCGACTATCCTCGAGCCGACCGAAACCTCATTGCCGTTTTGAAGCGGCTAACGAATATCAACATCGCCGACCAGGAACGTGTTGTTGCGATCAATGACCCCGATCTATTCAAATACCCTCTGATTTATTCCAGCGAAGTCGGACAAATGGTAATCACGGATGAGGATGCCGCCATTCTTCGCCGCTATTTGGAACGCGGGGGCTTTTGGATTGTCGACGATTTTTGGGGCACGTTTGAATGGTCCGAGTTCGCGGCCCAAATGCGCAAAATTTTCCCCTATCGCGAGATCAAAGATATTCCTCGGAACCATCCGATTTTTCACGTGATGTATGACACCGAGCACGTCATGCAGACGCCTAGTCTCGCTTATGTGTTCAACGGAGGAATCACCTGGGAAGTCGATGGTTTCGAAGCGGAATGCAAAGGCATCTGGGATGACAATGGAAGGTTAATGGTCGTGATCAATCACAACACCGATCTCGGCGATGCGTACGAGTGGTCCGATGATCCCCGCTATCCCAACCGATTCTCCGGATACGCATTTCGCGTCGCGGTGAATTACATCATGTATGCTCTGACGCACTGAGCAGGACCATTCCCCTCCTCGCAGAGGAGGGGTTGCGCGCAGCGCCGGGGTGGTCAGTTCGGCCGAAATGTTTCGCGGGTCTTCAATTGAGGCTTCGCCCTACCGGGCTCGCGCTTCGCGCCACCCGTCTGCGTCTACGATGTTGCGAGCTTCTCCAGGCCCGACATGAGCAGTCCCTTGGCCATATCGATCTTCGTCGCGTTGTATTTCAGGGGAGCTGCATTGCTGAGCGCATTCGTTGGTGCCTGAGCCGCTAAATCCGTGCTCAGCGTTTTTCCTTTCAGAAAATCCTCCACGGATTTTTCTCTCCAGGGCCGTCCGGCGATGCCCCCAAAAACGACTCGCGCATCTTCGATAGTTCTGTCGCGGAGCTGCAGACCGAGCGATGCCGAGGCCATGGCAAAATCCCAAACGCCGCGAGGCCGCAATTTTTCAAACGAAGCTCTGAAGCCTGCTTTGGGCGGGGGTATGACGACTTCGGTCAGGATTTCATTGAAACGCACGACGTGAGATTGGATTCTGCCGTCGACCATCATGTCGCCCGGCACAAGCTGCTCGATGGTTAGCTCCTTCGCGCCCGAGGGAGTGGCCAATTTGACTTTGGCATCCAGCGTTATGAGAGCGGGTGCCGCGTCGCCCGGATACACGGCATAACACAATCGTCCGCCCATGGCCGAATGGTAGTAGCTGTTATCGCCGATGGCGCCGTAGCAAATGTACCCGCCGTTTCTCCAGCAGGCGTAGCCGCCTCGCAGATATTGGCACCACACCTCCTGCAGCAGGTCGCCGCCAAGCGTTGAGGCGTTGCGAAGCTCCGGGGAAGAGATCATCTTTACGGCCTGAACCAGCATCGGATATTTCTTCGCCAAAAGATCCGACTCGGCGATTTCCGCCAATTTCGTAAGGGCCCCGATCTGCACGCCGCCCTGTGCATCTTCCTTGATGTATCTCAAGTTGTTTATCTTTTTGATGTCGACCAGATACGCCGGCGCTTGCTTGAGCCTGTTCTTCAAACGGATCAGCAGGTCCGTTCCACCCGCGTAGACGGCTGCGTCGGTTCCATGCATCGACAACATTTGTTGCGCTTCCTCGATTGTTGTTGGGCGATAGACTGAGATTTTCTTCATGCTCTTCCTGCCTTGGCCTTCAGGCCCGCCATAATCTTTTCCTTCGTGATCGGATGTTCTCTTATCCGAACTCCACACGCATTATAGATTGCATTCGCTATTGCTCCTGGAGGAGCGCCGATAGCCGTTTCGGCAAATCCTTTCGTCCCGAAGTACCATCGGGGTTCCAGGCTATTGACGAAAACCTGTGTCTGTTCGGGCACATCCATGATGGTCGGCAGACGGTACGACAAATAGCCCACGCTGAAGTGACGAGTACCGGGAAATTCCCTATCCCATGGAATGGCTTCGGTCGCAACCTGGCTACTCTGGACCAATGACCCGTTCATGTCGGCTTCGGCCAACAGTGGATTGATGACGTTTCCGGTATCGTGACAGTACGCCGCCCGGATGAAACGCCAATTGCCGGTCCACGTGTCGACCTCGACTTCAACGAAGCAGGCCCCGATGCCGCGGTTCATTGCCCTGCCGATCGCGCCGGGATGGCAACAACTGGCATGTTGGCGTATGACACGTCCTTCATTGGATCTGGCGAGCGCGGCGAAAGTTACTGCCTTCTTAGTGTCATCTTTCGACGAAATGACTGCATCTCGAATCTGGAGTCTTCCAATATCTACCTTCAATAGTTCCGAGGCCCGGTTTAGAAGATCCTTCCGCAGCTTATCGGCCGCTGTGCATAAGGCACCGCCTTGCAATTGAGTGGTCAGCCCGCTGTTCCAACCCGGAGCCGGCGGCGCCAGGTCCGAGTCGCCCCACAGCAAGCGGATGTGACGGAGATTCGTGAATCCCAGAATTTCGGCGATCGCCATTGCTATTCCGGTGCCGTGATTGGTGCCGCTGTCGGGTTGGGCAAAGCGCAGAATGATATTGCCCTCGGCATTCAATTCGATTTCTGATTCGTAGACATCGGCGCCGCCACGCTTGACGACTCTCTCGAAACCGACTTCACCTTCGTGATAGCCGACTCGGCCCGCATGGTGTTGCGACATCGCAACTCCGAACCCACGCTTGACCCTACCTGGATTGCCGCCGGGTACGGAATTCCGTTTGTCCCATCCAATCGCTTTCATTCCTTCTTCCATGACTTCAACAGAGGCGAAAGAATCATAGGTGAGAAAACCGTTTTCAATTTCGGGAACCGGTGCCATGGTCGGGCCGCCCGACGCGAGAGAGACTTTCGTTCCCGGCTTTTGGACGTTCAGCAAGCGAAACTGAACCGGATCCATGCCGACGGCTTCGGCCATTTCATCCATCATCTGTTCCCAGCCGAATTTGAATTCCTGCTGCATGTTGCTTCGGGATGCGCCGATGGTCATGGAGTTGGTTCTATAGTCGTGGCCGATTTCCTTCCAGTTAGGAACGACGTGGAGGTACAGCTCGGAGCGCCCGCCGTTTCCGCCTCCTCCGCCCGATCGCTCGCCATTGTTGACAAAGTATTCGCGCTGGCACACGACGATTCGGCCGTCCTTCTTCGCGCCCACTTTGAACTTCTGGATGTTCTCCGGCTTCACCTGCATGTGAGCCAGTTCCTGATCCTTTGTGAGCGTCAGCTTGACGGGTCTGCCCGTCATTTTTGCGATGTAAGCGACCCACGGATAGAACTTCTCGGACGCTTGCCGCACGCCGCCGAACGTTCCGCCATTCCATTTATTGATGAACCGGACATTCTTTGGATCGATGCCAAGACCGCGAGCAATTATCGCGCGCGGAGGATAGATCCCCTGACCATGGCCCCACACTGTCACCTTGTCACCGTCCCATTTAGCGACGCTGCCGCAAGGTTGAAGTGGCGCAACGACGCCACCGGCGTAGTAATAGGTGAACTCTTTGATGATATCGGCGTCTTGAAAGGCTTTCTCTACATCACCGTATTGGACCACGGAGGGGGCGGTATTCCCGCGTCGTTGTCCTCTTCCCTGGCTCAAATCGGGCGCATTACCCGACATGATCTGCGAGAGAGACGACGCAAAAGGAAGGACTTCATAGTCGACGTCGATTGCCTCCACAGCATCCTCAGCAAGATCTTCGGTCTCGGCGGCAACGATGGCAACGATGGATCCTTGGAAGAAGAGCTCCTCCGGAAAGGGGTAGGTTTTCGGCGCGTTCTGCGCACTGAGTATGTACGCGACTCCAGGCATCTGCGCCGCTTTTGTAGCGTCCAGTTTTCGAACCCGTGCCCGCGGGTGTGGACTTGCGAGCAGCTTCGCAAAAAGCATGTTCGGGAATGAGATTCGAGTAGCGTACTCGGCCTTGCCTGTGTAGCGCGGTATGGCTACTTCCGCCAGGGGAGGTTGCGGCTTGCCAACCACATTGAGATTCTCAGGCGGATATCCCTGCCACTTCTTCGTCACGATCTTCTCATCGCCTTCGACCAGCGTATCGCCCGGCGAATGCCCGCCACCGGTCGAGAAGTTCCGGACCATGGGTTGGTTCACGATGATCGCCGAATGCAGACCGGCTTCGATCTTCCGCTTGGGAGTTCTCGGCCTTTGAGTCTGGCTCATATAATCTCCGCCTCTCCTCGCAACACCGCAGCCGTGTCCACTACTGTGCGGACGATCGCTGAGTAGGCGGCGCATCGGCAAATGTGTCCCGCCAGTGCCGACTTGACTTCGTCGGCAGACGGATTGAGGTTCTTATCCAAAAGAGCTTTCGCCGTCACCGACCAACCCGCCGTGCAGAAGCCGCAGTCGGCGGCCATGTACAGATAACCGACCTTCTGGAGCGGGTGCAGGTTCTTCTCATCGCCCAGCCCTTCGATTGTAAAGATCTTCTTACCGGCTGCTTCCATTGCTAGCGTGTGGCACGAATAGAAGGGCGTACCATCGATGAGCACGCTGCACGCGCCGCAGCTCGCCCGGTTGCAGCTTCTGGTCGTGCCGGTCAGTCCGAGCTTCACCGCAATGACTTCCCACAGCGTCGTTCTGGCCTCATATTCGGCGACGAGCGGCTTTCCGTTGATGATAAAGGTTGCTCGTTCTTTTGTTATCGGGGTTGGCAGGGGCGGCGCCACGGCGGCGAAGAGAGATTCGCCCTCGATAGCCGTCAACGTAATTCCCGCTCCGGCCGCTTTCAAGAAATTCCGACGAGAGTAACGCATCACACGCCTCGCTCCTGAGGATAATGGCGGAAGTTTATCAGAAGAAATACTTGATCGCGAACTGCATGATTCTCGGGTCCAGAGCACCGGTCACCTGACCAAACGCCCCGCTGTTGAAATTGATGGTCAGTTTGTTGATATCCATCCTGACGCTATTCGTGATGTTGAAAGCCTCCGCGCGAAATTCAAGCCGTTGTCTTTCAGTCAGCCGAAAGCTACGTGAGAGCGCAGCATCGAATTGCCAGGTGCCGGGACCGGCAACGCTGTTCGCCCCGACGTTGCCGAGCGTGCCGGGCACCGGCAACTCGAATGCATCCGGATTCAGAAATCGCTGGATCGATTTGTCGCCATACGGGTTCGACAACAGACGGTTCACGCGTTGGCCCAGTCTGTCTGCGGGCCTGTCGGTGCTTCCGCCCGAGGAGTTTAGAATGCCGGTTAAAGCGATATCAGAGCTGGTCACAATGCTGAGATAACCTCCGGAGAGAATTTTGAAGATCGGAGCGACGCGCCAACCCGACGCTACGTGCCGCAAGGTTGAGTTCGAGAACTGCGGTACTTCGGCCACACCTGACAAATTGAAAATATGACGCCGATCCGTCTCACAATTGCCGCGGTCGAAATGGCGATTCTGCGGATTGGAATATCCCCCGTCGGCATTGCCAGAGTTCGCTGTGTTTGTGGTCACCGGATCACTGATGCAATGCGACCATGTGTAGTTACTTGTAAGCGTCACGCCCCGAGCAACTGGACGCTGAACCGAAAGCACCAGCCCATGATAGCTGGCCGTGGCACCGCTATCGATACGGTTCACCGTTCCGAAGTATCTGCCGTACTGTGGATTTTCCAGAGCGAGCACGCGGCGTTGAATTGTGTTCGTCGGCGTTGAACACAGGCCTGGCGCTGGGAGGCCGAATTGTCCCGCGGTGCAACTTCCAGGAATGTACACGGCGGGATTCAATTGTTGGAGCGCCCACAAATGAGCGCTCTCGGTCCCAAGATAACTGGCCGACAAAAGCCAGTTCGACCCAACCTGTCTTTGTAAGCTGAGATTCCACTGCGAGACCATCGTGTTTTTGGTGTCGTAATCGATAGCCGTGACAACCCCATTCAGGGGCCAAGGCGTGTTGCGGTCCCAATCCTTTCCGAACGGCATCGGGAATGGATCCCCGCCGGGATACGTCGCCCACGGATTGTCCAGGTTCACACCGGTAATGATGTTCCGTTGACTTGTTGGCGGGGCATTGCTCAAACCGACC
>QHWY01000059.1 GCA_003223875.1 Acidobacteriota bacterium
CATTATCCGCGACTCCGGCGTCAAGTATTACTTCGGCGACAGCTGGCGTGGCCGGTAGGCAGAAAGCACCCTCTCCCTCTGGGAGAGGGTAGGGTGAGGGTCACAGTGTTTGCGGCAATTTGGACCCTTACCAGACGCGCGTCAGCCCGCTGGCTGTCGCGCGTCGGCCTCTCCCAGAGGGAGAGGCTAGAGGAGGGCTATGCGTTTATTCATTCTTGGGGCAACCGTACTGGCATGCACCGTCGCCGTTCCGATTCACGGACAAGGCCAGGCTCACAACACCGTACAGGTGACGTTTGACGATTGGACTGTCCCGACACCGAACTCGTTTCCTCACGACCCCGCATTCGGTCCCGGCAATACGCTGTGGTACAGCGGACAGGGATCGAACAAGCTCGGACGCGTCGACATGGCATCGGGTCAATTTCGCGAGTTCGATCTTCCTCGAGGCCACGGCCCGCACGGTCTTGTCGCGGACCGCGACGGCAACATCTGGTACACCGCAAATTCGGCGGGGGCGGTTGCGAAGCTCGATCCCAAAACCGGACACGTCACCGAATTCAAGATGCCCGATCCGGGAGCGCGCGATCCTCACACACCGATCTTTGCGCAGGACGGAACGCTCTGGTTTACGGTCCAGGGCGGTAACTTCATCGGCAAGCTCGAGCCGAAAACGGGCGACGTGACGCTGCAGAAATCCTCGAGTCCGCGCGCGCTGCCGTATGGAATCAAGGTGAACTCGAAGGGGATTCCGTTCTTCGATCTATTCGCCACCAATAAGATCGGCAGTATCGATCCAAAGACCATGCAGATCACCGAGTACACGCTGCCCAATCCGCAAGCCCGCCCGCGGCGGATTGCTATCGATGCCAATGATATGGTTTGGTACACGGATTACTCACGCGGTTATCTCGGACGCCTGGATCCGCAGACGAAACAGGTGAAGGAGTACGCATCGCCCGGCGGCGCCCATTCGTGGCCGTACGGCATCACGACCACGGCTGACGGCGCCGTTTGGTACAGCGAATCAGGAGTCGAGCCGAACACTCTCGTTCGATTCGATCCCCGCACCGAAACGTTCCAAAAATGGGACATCCCATCGGGAGGCGGAGTCGTTCGCCATATGGTGACCGCGCCGAACGGCGAGCTTTTACTCGCCTACAGCGGCATCAATAAGGTTGGCCGCGTACGGATCCGATGAGAGCGGTAATACGGTCCATCTGACGAATCGGATCGTAATCGCGATCGGAAACCCTCTAGAGAACCGACGCATGCCGCGCTGGGAAAGTCTCATGGCCCTGCCGGGCCACCCCCGAGGATGAAAGCCTCAGACGTTCCGGTCCTGGCCCGGTACGTCTGAGCGGTTGCGTGGCCGAATTTGTGGCGGGTGCGGCTTTTTTGCCCGTCCGAAGAATCAGCAACTTACAAATCGCTTTCGAGACAAACACAAAGTGTTTATGAAATCCGGCGCGTGCACATGAACACCTGCCCTGGCAAATCTGCACGCCGCTTTGCAAATTTGCAGACGACTCTGCAAATTTGCACGCGGTTCTGCACACCTGCATGGACCTGATGCACAGGTGTAGAGCGCCGTGCTTATTTGCAAAGCCGTTTGCGGATATGCAGCGCCGCGTGTTCATGTGCAGCAGCGCGTGCATATATGCACGGGCGTCTGTTCATTTGCAGGGCTCCGATGCATGTGTGCACAACCCCGTGTTTATCTGCAGCGGCCCCTGCATGTATGCACGGGGGCGTGTTCATTTGCAAAGGGCCGGGCATATGTGCAGAGCGTCATGCTTGTTTGCACACGTCTGTGTATGTGTGCAGCGCCGCGTGTTTATGTGCACGTCCACGTGCACGCGTTCTATGGATTTTGCCGGTGAACGGAGTCCGCAAGCCGTGGGCGTTCCTGAAGACGAACTTCGACGAACCGTACAGGTAAGCCGGGCGCGCCAGTAGCGCTGTTTCAGACGCATATTGTCGGCCGGGGCGTAGACGCTGGCCTTGGAGGCGAGTACTACATCGCTCCCGGCGGCCGGTTTCTGATGAACACCGTCTCAGAGCAGGCCGCTGCCTCCCCGATCACCATCCTGCAGACCTGGAGACCGACGGGCAAAGTAGCCTGATTCCCGGCATGAAATACGCGTTGGAATGACGCGCTGTCTGCCGATCTCGCCGGCGCGTCTCGTGGCCGTCCGCTGCGGGGTTATGCAGGTCGATGCACGTAGGGATTATTTGAGGTGAGGCGTTACTTTGTGTTCCAGCGCGGCAAATATCTCCGCAAGTGGGGCCTCCAGCTGGCTCCCACCTCCCGCTGCCACTGCCTTCGCCGGGGAAAGTCGGCAAAGTCGTGACCAACGCGACCAGATAGTCGCGCAGTGACGGACTTTCTTCCTCGCGCACTTTCCCATGTTATCTATTCCTATTATCTGCAAACCTGTTTTCGGTCTCTTCGATCAAAGTTGGGCGTTTTTAATTGATAAAAAACCAACGGCAGACCATTGTGCTGGCATGTGGCGGTGCTGACGTTCCATCGAACATACGATGGAACACGGTCGCTGAAGCGAAAAGCAAGGACCGGACTGAGCGGAATTGTCGGAAGTGACAACATGAAACCAATAAATCCTAGAGGAATACGGCTAACTCTGCTGTTGATCAACATCTTTATCGTTAGTGCCATTCAGCTAAATTCTCAGACTTCCTCAGATAGCAACGAGCTAGCGATTGCCGAATATAAGACATTACCTATTCTTATCGAAGGCATTAACGACAACAATGCGGCGCACCTGACGAAAGAGTCGGTTCAGACTCGTGTTGAACTGCGGCTGAGATCTGCGGGCCTAAAGCCTGTTGCGGCAAGTTCAACTCCCATCCCAGCCCGCACTTTGTATGTCAACGTGAATATTGTTGGAGCCGGTTTCGACGTGGACGTGAAATTCTATCGCTATGCATTCTGGATTGTTGCGGGTGACAAGTCAGGGAGCGGGATGGTTTCGACCTGGGACACTGGCACAACTGGCACCCATGGGAATAACGAGACATTCATTTTGGGAGTGGTCGAGAGACAGATGGATATATTTCTGAACGCCTACCTCAAAGCCAATCAAGACGATAAATAAACGCAACCCTCGGTTCAAAATCAGGTGATTTCGTGCCGCGAGCTAGACGGCGCTAAACCGGTTTGTTTTTGGCATCAATGATGACTGTGGCGAGAGGGTTTTTGTGCCACCTTCAATGTCTGGGCAGTTTCCGAGATGCTGGTAATAACGAGTGACCGCCTCGCCATTCCCATTTTACGGCATCCAGCGCTCTTCGATCCGTCCGACACTCCAGCCGAGGGCTGACCACGGCTTTGTTGACGAAGGTCAGAACCAAAAAACTGGAGTTGCTACTTTGATCTGCTCTATTATTGCAACTTTATTGGCGGGAGGATTCACGGTATGTTGACACCAAAGACCTTGCGGAGTTTGGGCCGGGCATTTAGCCGACGTTTGCAGGAGAAGGCACAAGTGTACGACATGCTTGCAAAGAATAACGAACGGCCTAAACAGCGTCGAGCGCAGTGGATCGGTCAACAGGCACAACTGCCGTGGATCACCAATGATCTGAAAAAGCATTGTGGTAAGCGTTCTCCCGTCGTCGATCCCCTAGGTGTTGTGTCGAATCTAGGCGATCCAAGGCGAACTGACGTGTTGGCTCTCGTGGCAGGCGAAACAGTGCAATTTGAATTGAAAAAGTCAGACTACGGCGGTGAGAGGGTCTCTTCTCAGCTGTCCGCGCAAGTTTTTGATCTTGGGCTCGGGACGCGTGGTGCGAGCAGCCTGGTTGTCATATATGGCGAAACGGGTCGGATAGAGGTTTATACGAGAGAGGATGCAAAAGAGGCGGTGGATGCAGTACTCAACAAGAAATTGAGCTTTCAAATACCTGCTCCGGCCGCAGTGATCGACTTCCGTCCTGGTATCGACGAATGATTCCTCGCGATGTCCTGCGAGTTCTTCGATCCAACTCCTGAAAAACAGAACGTCATCCTCATTGACGCTGCTACGCTTCGCAAAGCCGAACGCATGATCGAATCGTGCGAGCATTGCAACCCGACGGCGCAGAGATTCCGTTTGACTGGGTTCTGGATCGCGTTACAGGCTCCGATTCGAGCGTAACGGATTACGTCCTTGAGACGCCGGCCACGTGTCCGAACTGCCGCCGGGATATCCTTGAGAAGACCCTCATTGAACGTGCTTAAATGCGCTTCTTCGTCATACGCATGTCCACTGGCGAATACCTGACGAAGGTTCGGATCATCTCCAACTATCTGGAATACGAATTCACGAACAACCGCGATGAAGCCACCGCTCTCAATGACTTTGATTCGCAGCTCGTGTTGAAACGATTAAGAACCCTTCGAGAAACTCGGGCGAGACGGGAGGAAATAGAATGATCCACTATCAGCTTAACGGTCGAAGAGAAGTGGCCTCCACCGCCGTCAGCCATGAACTGGGGCACGGTTTGAACAGCTTCTCTAACTCTTCCTGTTCATGAATCTCCGGATCAAGCCAAGCATCCTCGTCGGACCGGCCAAGGATCACCGGCATTCGGTCGTGGATCTCGCGCATGAACGAATTGGCTGCCGTTGTCAGGATCGAAAACGAGCATCGCTCATCTGGAGTTCCAGGCCGCCAAGTGTCCCAACTCCCAGCGACACTCATGATGGGTTCATCCCGGAGGTGGATCTCGAAAGGGCGCTTCCGTCCGGCATTCTTCTTCCATTCAAAGAATCCGCTTATTATGCCGGGCGCGGGGCTATGCCGAATCGGCGAGCCACCATTTCAAAATCCCCGGTAATCCCACACATTCTCTTTTGACCGTTCGGCATAATCCGGATACTCCTCCTCCTGCTCAATTCAGAGCAAGAAGGAGTAACTATGTTGGAAAAAATCTATTCTCGATCAGCAACCGTCTCGGAGCTGAGGAGTGGACCCTTGGGTCTGTTTGTAGACGACTTCGGGAGCCTCCTCGCGAGCGAGGGATACACCTGTGAAGTAATTGAAACCAAAATCGCGGTCATTCGTTCGCTTCACTTCTGGCTCGTCCAACGCGACATTCCTCTGGGCCACCTGACTTCTCGCCTTATTGATCAGTTTGTCACCTTTAGGAAGTGGCAATATCAGGGCTTCACACATAAGGGCCACGCCTCGACGCTGCGCGCCTTTGTTGCGTTGCTGAGATCCCGTGGTTTGATTCCGCCCGAAGAACCTGCTGTCTCGGGGCTTTCCGCTCTTGACAAGAGGTTGAAGGACTTCGGCGAGCACCTGGAAAGAGAGCGCGGTGTCACAGCGAAGTGCCGTGAGGCGTACTGCGATTCCGTTCGAAAGTTCCTAACGAGCACCTGCGGAATAAAAGCAAGCGATGGCGCCACGCTGTCTCCTGATGGCATCTCGGCGTTTATCATCGAATTTAGAAAATCGTGCAGCTTGTCTCATGCGCAGAGAATGGTTACAGCAATTCGATCTTATCTACGTTTTCTCAGATTCAGGGGAGACATTCGGATTGACGTGACCGGCGGTGCCCTGGCCTTCCCAAATTGGAGAGGAACAAGACTTCCAGAAACACTGACAACAGATCAGGTCAAGTCACTGTTTCGGACCTGCAATCGCAAAACGGCCGTCGGAAGGAGGGACTATGCGCTTCTCTTGCTCCTGGCTCGCACTGGCCTGCGGGCCGGCGAGGTCTTCAAGCTAAGACTTCAGGATATCGACTGGAAGTGCGGTGAAATGGTGATCCATGGCAAAGGCCGGCGCCAAACGAAAATTCCTTTGATGCAGGACGTAGGCAGCGCCCTTGCAGATTATGTAAGAAATGGCAGGCCCAAGTGCCACGCTCCTCAACTCTTTGTTCGCGCGGTCGCCCCCTATAGAGCTTTCTGCAGATCTGGAACCATCAGCACGATCGTTCGGGTTGCAGCTCTCAGAGCTGGCATAAAGACAAAATGCAAGGGCGCACACCTCCTCAGGCGGACGATCGCGACCCATGCACTCCAAGCCGGGGCAACTCTCCCAGAGGTGGGTGGATTGTTGAGGCATCGAAGCATCGAATCCACACAGCTTTACGCAAAAGTCGATCACAAGCGCCTGAGGGAGTTGATCGTCCCATGGCCAAACTACACGCGTACGATTCGAGGTGACCGATGAAGACCATAGAAAATGCTTTAGAAAGCTATTTTGGCACGCGACGCGCGTTGGGTTTTAGGTTGGACCAGAGTGAACGGTTACTGAGGCAATTTGTCGCTTTCCTGAAAACAAAACAATCGGACTACGTCACGACTGACTTGGCATTGGAGTTTTCGAAGAATTGTCGAGCAACGCCCACCCGCTGGGCGAGGCGATTAGGAACCATCCGCCTCTTTTGCAGATATGTCCATGCTATCGATCCACGGACGGAGCTTCCGCCGGATCGAATATTCCACCGAGGAGATAGCCGAGCGAGGCCGTATATTTTTTCTGAAAAAGACATCTACCGGCTTGTGGAAGCTTGCAAAGCTATCACCTTGGGAGAATTACGAAACGCCACATACTCAACCCTGTTGGGGCTCATTGCGGTAACTGGTATGAGGGTTGGGGAAGCGATCAAGCTGGAAGACCGAGATCTCGATCTAGCGGCTGGCGTCCTTACAATTCGAGAAGCCAAATTCAATAAGTGGCGGCAAGTGATGCTCCACCGATCGACTGTCGACGAGTTAAAGCGATATCAACGTCTTCGGAATCAGCTCCGTCCGGTCAGAAAGATACCAAACTTCTTTTCCGGACACCGCGGAGGACAGCTCCGTCACGTCACGATCCATGGAATTTTTGTTCTCGCCCTGAGGCGAATCGGATTGGACAAACAGAAGGGTGGGCAAAACCCCAGAATCCATTGTCTCAGGCACAGCTTCGCCGTGAATACTCTCATCAGGTGGTACAGAGAGGGAGACGATGTCGAGCAGCGGCTACCGCTGCTTTCGACCTACATGGGCCACATCAGCCCCAACAGTACTTACTGGTATCTTTCCGCTGTCCCGGAGCTGATGCAATTGGCGGCAAGTCGCCTTGAAAAGCAGATGGGAGGTGTCGCGTGAAACAACGATTTGAATTCCCTGGACTATTGCAGGCCTTCTTTACTGATCGACTCATGAGCCAGAAGCAAGCAAGTGCGCACACGGTCGCATCCTATCGGGATACTTTTCGACTTCTGATCGAGTACGTCCACGAAAGACTGAAGAAGGAGCCAGCAAACATTCGGATTGCCGACTTGAACACCGACTTCGTGATGAGCTTTTTGAACCATCTCGAAGAGAAGCGCGGCGTGTCGGCGCGAAGCCGGAACCAGAGGTTGGGCGCAATTCGGTCGTTTTTCCGATATGTCGCGTTCAAAGCACCCGAGCACAGCGGATTGGTCCAGCAGATTCTCGCGATCCCGAGTAAGCGTCATGACCACACGCTCGTGGATTTTCTGACTCGGGAGGAAATCGAAGCGATTTTGGAGAAGCCGGATCGAAATACTTGGCTTGGTCGCCGCGACCATGCCCTGATCCTACTCGCGGTCCAAACCGGAATGCGGGTATCGGAGTTGACCGGGCTTTGTCGAAGGGATTTAGCCATTGAAAAAGCGGCTCATGTCCGGTGCTTAGGCAAGGGCCGCAAGGACCGCTGTATTCCCCTCACGAAAACAACGACCGCGGTTCTGCGTTCGTGGTCGAAAGAAGTCCCCGCCTCTCCGGAAACGCCATTCTTCCCCAACTCTCAAGGCGGACATGCGAACCTCGCGATGAAAGAAGGGATTCTCAAGATGATGACACCCGTTGAAGCAAATCGCAGGCGCTTTCGCGCGGACGACGCCTTGTTATCATTTCTGAGAGGCTTGTGATTATGCCGAGCCCAGAAGCCAGAGCCTCACCAAAATCGGCCTGAGACCGAGCTTCAGCAGTCCAGTCACTTACGTTCCCCCGCGTCGGATGGGTTGCTGCCGGGGAACTCCGTTAGCCTTCGGTTCCATCGCGGTATTTCCGCGGCGCCATTGCACGTGCGATATGTGTGATGCTAAGAAGGCGACCGGTTTCATAATGCAGTTTCAATTGAAGTCGACATATTACACAGCCAACGAGACGTATCATGAGCATAGTTGAGGTCGATACTGCCGACATCCATGATTGGGATTCGTTCCACGCTGTTTTCTCCGATGCGTTTGGGTTCCCGAACTTTTACGGCCGAAACATGGATGCGTGGGTCGATTGTTTGACTTATCTCGATGACCCAGCGGCTGGCATGACTCGTGTGCATGCACTGGCCGGTGGTGTCGTGACCTTGAAACTTTTCGGGGTCACGGAGTTTGCCGCGCGCTGTCCACGACAGTACGAGGCGCTTATAGAATGCGCGGCTTTCGTGAATTGGCGGCTTCTCGAATCCGGGCACGGACCTGTGCTCGCTTTGGCCTTCTATAAGTCGGCATCAGGGACTTGATCCAAGCGCGGCCCGACCCGGGCCGCATAACGAGGCGCGACAGGCGGACGATCCGCGCGAATGCGGGCCTGCTTATTGCGACGGGCTCTGGCTCGGCTCGCGACCTTGTGCCGGAACGGTTTTGGGGACTACAAAGATGCACATAACTGTAGGCTTTGATTCGGGACTCATCGACGATCGCAGCTATCCGCCGCTCCAGGTCGGTCAGACGGTAAACCTGTCATTTCAAGTTGAGTTGACGAGTCCGCTTGAGAAGACGGGCGAGTCAATCGACTTTCAGGTTGCTGCGGATGCCGAATGTGTATTTGTTGCTGACGTGCTTCGCATTTACAGGTTGCCGACCGAACAACCACTGGGGATTGTACAAGCTGGAGATTTTCGTTTTTACATCGAGGGTAATGACATTATCGAGTTCAAAGTGGGTGACCGGATTTCGGGCGCTGGGTCGCTTGTCGTTGATTACTACATCTGGGTTGAATTCTTAGACAAATACGAGGACGCGCCAAGTCTCTTCTACAAAATGAAAGTTGAACGTCTTCGCAAAATCTCCATTCGATCTCTACCGTCGATGATTCACTGGAGGAGAGCATCTTTTTCAGAGCGGCTCCGAGGAGAACGGTACGCGGACGCACAGATTGAGGATGTAGCCTCCATGAATGAACATGGATCTGAATACAGGCTTTATCTAGTCAATTTAGATGACCGAAACGTAATAGAAGCCGATGTGCCAAAGACATTCCTGGGCGGGTCTGCCACCCAACACGGGCTTGGACCCGACGCAAAGAAGGCGCGGCGCAAGCCTTAGCTGTTTGGATGGACTCGGCATAATCCTGGCCCCGGCATAATAAGCGGTATGCCGAATGCGGCATACCGCTCAACGGGACGATGCAACGCTGACGAACTACCAGATCCCGATACAGTGGGCTTTCGAACACAGTCTCGCTCTTGGCGTTGATCGTGGAGAGCTTCGTTTTGAATGTGGGCTCCCTATTGGGAATGAGTTGCCACTGCATTGGGTCGAACCGGCGTTCCCCGTCGATCAAGCGTAAAACCGGCGAGTTCATCGTGGGGCACAGATTGTAGATCGGCGTTACGAACGGAAACTCTGAGAGGGGCTTTTTGTTGAGGTAACGGAAGTACAGTTCCTCATCCGTGTAGGTTTCGTAGACCCGTCCGCACATTCTTCGAGTTTAACTCAGAGAAAGGGAAACGATTGGGCCGACCGAAGCGGATATTCGATCGAGAGAAGGCGCACGCTGCTGCAAACGAGGTCCATTCGCGAAGCAACCCGTCAGCTTGGAGTCAGTCGTGGGCGTTATTGAAGGCACCATTTAAGCTGAACGTGCAACGCACACTG
This sequence comes from Acidobacteriota bacterium, assembly GCA_003223875.1. Taxonomy (GTDB): domain Bacteria; phylum Acidobacteriota; class Terriglobia; order 20CM-2-55-15; family 20CM-2-55-15; genus 20CM-2-55-15. Next base: position 9,850 of record QHWY01000059.1, read on the forward strand.
AAATGATGGAAGAGCAATGGCCTTGCATGGGCTCGTGCTCCAAACCCATATAGATGTTCAATTTGAGTAGCCAAAAAATTAACACCGAGTTATCCTGCAGCGTGCTTGCACAAATCTCAGTTGTGCTAATCTTATGATTGAGTTGGAGCGACAATGCCGTCTCTGACGTGTATACCTGACCAAGTCCAAGTTGTATGGTTTATCAGTGGGTTAGCTGTTATCAATCGTTTAGATTTCGCTCGAAGATTGATTGACGCCACTCAAGGTTCCCTTGATGGTGACCCTGTTGTTCTTCCCCTGCCAGAAGACGCTCCGAACGAGATACCCATAATAATTTTGCGCTCCAAAGACGATAAATTACAGGTGAATATCTCGCGTACTCGCGTCGATTTCCTTGCCCGAGAGGCTCGCGCCAGGTCTGCAGATTCCACCCTGGCTCTATCCCATGAGAGGCTAGCCGAAATAGGTGCTATTCTAAGATCGACTGGCAGCGCGATTACAAGACACGCTTTGGTTACTGTGTGGAGTGCGGAGCCAGAAAAGGGAGGGGCAAGATATGTCATAGACAACTATCTTCAACCCGACCCTTTGGTTCGCAATGCTGCAAATGCCGAAATGCACATTTTTCATAGAGTTGATATCGCGAACGTTTCAAGTAATCGCTGGGTGCGGCTGCAGTCAGTAAGTAGTCCAAGCGATGCACTTTTAACAAAATTGGCAGTTGTTGTTGATATCAATTCGTCCACGGAAAAACCGCAGGATTTCGATGCTCGGCTCAGTTCCGATTTTTTGTCTTCGGCAACGGCACATACGACAGAAATAATTCGAGGTCTTAGATCATGAGCCGTGGTGTTGAGGTGTTGTTGGGCGGTAATCAGTCGACGGCGGCAGGAGTGAATGCAGCATACGGATTTCTTCGTCAGCGCAGTGATTGGACGGCCGGTTGTGTTGGTTTAAACACGCAACATTTTCTTTCGTACAAACGGCCCATCGGCCAACTTGCCGTTTTTTATAGTTTCGACAAAAACACTGCAATTACTCTAGAGTGTGCTTACCGAACCACGTTTGAAGAGCAACAGTCGCTTCGCAATGTTGTGACAGATTTCCTTGGAAACGACGTAAGCATTTGCCGCTCGTTGCTTACGGAATACCTAACAACCTATGTCCTTCCTGAAGTTAGAGTGGGCCGGGAGTTTGATGCGTCCTACTTCGCTTGGACGATGAACGAAATCTGCGAAGCTGCTGAAAGTGCAACCTTCACTGCGATCGGAAGCAGGCAATCACGAGGAATTCCCACAGAGAATACTCTGCACCGCATTGCATCCACATTTTGGCGGTTCGAGAAAGTAAAATCCGTTCACGTCCAAAATTATCGATCAGAGCTGCAGGTGAACGTTCTGCTCGCAATTGAGAAATATGATCACGATCTAATGGATGAGTTATTTGATGCGGAATACGATCTGAGAACGTCTTTGAACGAGATCGTCTTCTCATTCTGCTACACACCGGTTGGAGAATCAGTTAACTCCGATGTAAAGCATCCATTGGCGAGGGCACTATTCACTCGTTGAGATGGCCGAATTTGCAGTCCACATCAAACAAGCGGATCACAACCAGCAAGTCGCCCTTGCCCTCCTTCAGCAAGAACCGTTTCACGATTGGGCGATCAATGCGGCATTCTATTCAGCTATCCATCTTTTTGAAGCTTGGCTATATCATCGCGGTCCCAAACACTCCGAAACCGATATACCACGCGACGACAAAGGCGATTTAAAGTTCTCCCCTCATGCTTGGCGGGAAAAACTCGTCACCGATCGGCTTCCTCGCCATGCATTTAAAGATTATCGACACCTTAAGGAATCAAGTGAGACGGCAAGATACCTTAGCTTGCCGAGATCCGCTGGCCCCGGAGCAAATTGGACTCCGACAGGGGCATGGGAACACCTCTCACTCGATGACGCCCGTCGAATGGTTAACAATCATCTTGCCAGCTTCACCAAAACCTTGGATCTTGAATACTCGCAGTTTATCGAATCCATCGACTTTGAATCCACCGTTGGAAATAGTGCGCCGATAGTCCGACAGACGCTGATTAGGGATTATTCGGATCGACAGAGCCTGATGAAAGAGAGTTTGAGTGAACTTCGCCGAAAATATGGCGCCGGAGTCGCTGAAGCCTTTCGGATAGCGGCGGAGAAGAAACCCAATACAGCGCCTCAGTGAAGCTGTCCGTTCTGGCTTCGTCCTACGCGCTAAATAGGAACTGGGCGGTTTTCGTGTTCAGGTCAAAGGACCCCATGTAGAAATCCACAGTACTGCCGATTCGCCTCAAACCTTTGCCCACAGTACATCTCGGTCATCTGCAGTAATTGGCAGAAAACGCTGTCCGGCAACTGTTAACCGGAGAGTGTAGAGTCTACGAAACCCGCAACCAAACGAGGCACAGAATGAGAATCTTCGAGCGAAGACACGGGAGTATCTCAAAAGCCTTCAGGTTGAACTGAAAAAGCTGGATGACCTGCACGCAGCCGCGCTTGAAAGAAACAATGCCGTCAACCGCCCACCTAGGAGGATTTGTTTTGTGGTTGGTTTTCTGCTGCAACTAGCGGCTGAGGTTGTGAAAGTCTCGCGCTGAGATACACTGCGGTCACTCTGCCACACTTGATCTGCACGCCTCACGTGATAACGAGAACCTGTGGTGTTCGTTTGCCCGTGAAACGCGGCGCTTGGCGTTTACGAGTTTAACCCTGGATCTTCTACTGCCGCCCAACCCTGCCGGCGGCCCGCCCAACCCTGCCGGCGGCTCGGTTTACATAATACCCACACTGCGACGTCATTTCTTCTCGTCCAACACCCGTTGACAGCGCTTCTGGAACCCTGAAGAACGACCTCATACCGCTGACACCCCGCTTATTTCTATGCTCGGGCTTGGAAAAAAGGCGGCCGTCATGCGCTCACTGGCGGCGTTTTCGCTGTCTCCCGATCGATTTCCCGCGGAAGAGAAGGATAATCTTTTGTCCGTCCATTCTCCGTTTTTTTCAGAGAAGTTTCGAGTCAGGCAGTCAGTTTCATATAAGTGATTGGGAATTGGACGTCACGCAATAGAACGGAAGCAGTCATGGCGATACGTTCTTGTTTGGTTAAGCGCCAGCGTCGAGAGTGTGGGATTTTGGCGATCAATCCGTGAGCGTGACAACGATTGAAAATGCGGGTGACCTTGGCACTCTGCCGGCGTGGATCGACGATCGCTTTCAGGTGTGGAGAAGCCTTGAGCCTGGACCGCCCGGCATTTCCCACTTCCCGGCGCGTAACACCTCTGCGACATGGAACTGAACGCCATCCCCCATTTAAAATGGCTATCATCTCCTACCCTTCGCTGAAGAAATAATTCTGCCCCGGCATTGCAGTCTTCGCCCTCCATTGCCGTTTACCTAAGTGAAGGACGAATTTTATCAGAACAAAAATTCTAAAATTCTAGGAGTAGTGCGTATAAGTTGCACGGATTCTAGCACCGCTGCCTGAACTCTTCCGATCAGCCTCTGCTCGTTGTACACTTCTTTACCTCGACTGTGTAACAAGCCGGTGAGAGCCGAGACTATTCCCCGATGAACAAAAAAAGTGCATTCGGAGTGCAAAGAGAGTTGTTGTCGCGATTGCGGCATGCCAGGTACCGCACCGACCAATTGTTTCAGACGGTACGGCCCCATGCCCTCTATGAGCGGCCGATCGCGGAACGTCACAGAATTGTTTTCTATCTAGGACACATGGAAGCGTTCGATTGGAACCTTATCTGTGATGGCGCTTTCGGAATGACATCGTTCAACGCGGACTTCGACCGGCTGTTTGCCTTCGGCATCGACCCGACGAGTGGCAATCTGCCGGACGACAGGCGAACGGATTGGCCGAAGGAAGAAGAGATTCATTGCTATAATCGGCGGGTCCGCGACGCCGTCGATCAATGCCTTGTCTCCGGTAAAGAAGAGGAACTCTTCCGGGTCGCCATCGAACATCGGCTGATGCATGCCGAAACGCTGGCATACATGCTGCACTGGCTGCCGCACGAATCGAAATCTCCGAAGCCGGTCTTGTTCGATGCCGGCCACAGAAAGCCTCGGTACGGTCAAATTGATATTCCTGGGGGTGAAGCAACGCTCGGCATGAAAACAGGCGAAGGTCACTTCGGATGGGACAACGAATTTGAGGAACACTGCGTGGCAGTGCCGGCCTTTTCGATCGACCGATACAAAGTGACCAATGGGCAGTACGCCGAGTTTGTTCGCGCGGGAGGTTATCAAGAGCCGACCTATTGGAGCGCCGCGGCGTGGACGTGGATCACCCGATCAGGAATTTCACATCCGAAATTCTGGAAGCAGAGCGGCAAGAACTGGCTGTGTCGTTCGATGTTTGGCGATATTCCGTTCCAACCGGCCTGGCCTGTCTACGTTAGCCATGCAGAAGCTCAGGCATATGCACGATGGCGCAGGAAATCGCTGCCGACCGAAGCGCAATTTCATCGCGCAGCCTATGGGACGCCGGCCGGCAAAGAGCGCGCATACCCATGGGGCAATGCGTCCCCGCAAACACACCACGGCAATTTCAATTTTGCTCGCTGGAATCCGAGTCCGGTCGATGCTCATCCAAACGGCGATAGTGCTTTCGCCGTAGCGGACATGGTGGGCAACGGCTGGGAATGGACGTCAACCCCGTTCGAACCTTTTGATGGCTTCCAAGCCTTTCCCTTCTATAAGGGTTATTCCGCCAACTTTTTCGACAGCGAGCACTACGTGCTAAAGGGCGCATCACCGCGAACTGCAGCTTGTCTGCTTCGTCGTTCATTTCGTAACTGGTACCAATCTCACTATCCGAACATCTATGCGTCATTCCGCTGTGTCGAAAATTAGTTCTGCTCAAGGGCGCAAACCAGCATTTCAGCCTATCGGCGATCCAATCTCGATCGAAGAATTTGCCGCAGATGTCCGGCGCGGCCTAACGAAAGACGGACAAAAGGAGTTGTATTCCAAGTACCTCTACGACGACGTGGGCAGCGCTCTCTTTGATGTGATCACAACACTTCCGGAATACGGATTATTTCGGGCCGACGCCCGGCTTTTGAGACGGCACTCCGCATCGCTGGCGGCTGCAGTCGGCCGGCCCAGCCTTGTTATTGAACTGGGCAGCGGTTCGGGAAGTAAGACGCGATGGATCCTTTCGGAGCTCGCGGTCAAGCAGCCGATTGCGTACTGCCCTGTCGACATTTCCGAAGCCGCGCTTCATCGCTGCTGGCTGGAGCTTGGCTACATCGATTCGGTAAGTATCATTCCCATTGCCCAGTCCTATCTCGACGGTATGGATCAAGCGTTACGACTGCGGCCCGCAGGCACTTCTGTGCTCGTGCTGTTCCTCGGAAGCACCATCGGAAATTTCGATCCGGACCGCGCACGCGAGTTTTTGACAGCAGTGCGACACGCGCTCGAACCGGGCGATGTGTTCTACCTCAGCACAGATTTGGAGAAGGATCTCAATCGGATGATCGCGGCCTACGACGATCCGATCGGCGCCACCGCCGCATTCAATTTGAATCTACTGGCGCGGATCAATCGTGACCTCGGCGGCAACTTCGATCTATCGCAATTCAGGCATGAAGCACGATACGACACGCGTGCACATCGCATCGAAATGCATCTGCGATCGACCAGAAATCAATCCGTCAGCGTGGGCAAAGACTTGGCGGTGCGGTTCAAACGCGGGGAAACAATCTGGACCGAAAGTAGCTATAAATTCCAACGCCATGACATCCGAGAACTTGCTCACGCTACGGGCTTCAAATGCCAGGCCCAGTGGGTGGATGAAGAATGGCCGTTTGCTCAAAGCGTGCTGCGAGTATTGTGATCTTTTCCTTATATGTGATCGACCGTTCATTTGAACATACCGCCAACATCATCGAGTCCACCCGTTGTTCCCCCACACCTATTTGGGACCGCTCTGGCGTCAGATTCTTGTCGTCCGTTATCCTCGGCGATGAGAACAACTCTGCCATTGCCCGATGAATTTGTCGCCATCGCTCACGGTTGAGTTTTTGGACCATGCGACGTCGCCGGCGGTCGGCGGAGCGCAAGCGCGATAGCGCGCAGCCTCAACAAATAGACCGCGGCTACAGTGCTATGTTAGATTGCGTTCGAATGAGGCAAATTTCGATATTTTTGATCGCTTTGTTGTGCGCGATGCCCGCAGCGGCGCAGGAAAAGTTGATCCTCGACTCCGATTACACGACGATCGGCGACGACGGTCAGGTTGGCGTCATGGCGATGCAGTTGCACGCCGAGGGGGTCATCAATCTGCTCGGCATCACAGTTGTCGCTGGAAACAATTGGCTGCCACAGGAAGTTTCCGACGCGCTGAAAGCAGTCGACCGAATGGGACTGACCGACACAATCCCTGTCTATGCCGGCGCGCGGTATCCGCTCGTGCACGATTACAAAACCATGACCTACGAGCGCGACCTCTACAACATCGGCGGTTCGTGGTTCAGGCGCCCTGAACCGCGCGACGACGAACTCACGGCTCCCCTCGATGGATTCGCGGTCAAGGCAAAAGTTCAGCCGCAGCACGCCGTGAATTTCATCATCGAGACGGTAAAGAAATACCCGCGCCAGGTGACGCTGCTGGTCATCGGCCCTGTCACGAACATTGCGCTGGCAATCCGGATGGCACCCGAGATCGTCCCGTTGATCAAGCGTATTGTTTACATGGGCGGCGCATTTGAAGTGCGCGGCAACACCACGCCGGCCGCGGAAATGAACATCTGGTACGACGCCGAGGCCGCTCGCGCGGTGTTCCGCCAGCCCATTGAGCAGGTGTTCATCCCCCTTGACGTCACGAACACGGTCCCGCTGAACAAAGCAACCTTCGACAAGATCACTGCGAACAAGGATCACATCATCGCAAAGCTCCTGCTCGCATCCGGTTTCGCCCGAGCGCTTCAGCAGAACCCGAAGGCGACTTCGAATATCTACGATACCCTTGCGCTAGCGTACGCGATCGATGCATCGTACGCGACAGAAGTGGCCGAGATGTGGGTCGACGTCGATACCAACTGGGGCCCCAGCTACGGACATACCCTCGGGTATCGCGACGCGCAAAAGCCGGCTGCCAATCACCTGCAGAAACACAAGGTCGTCCTGCGGTTCGATAACGAGCGCTTCTACAAGCTCTACGTCGATCTGCTCACGCGGCCCTTGCCGGTCGAGGTCCGGCGGACGAATTCCCGCTGAGACGCTGGCCCGTTGTGCGCACTCCTGACATAGATGACCTGAAGGAGAAACAACGGAACCATGAAGCATCGCGTTGTAGCCGTTGCGATTGCAGGATTTGTCTGTTTGTTTTCAACCTCTGCCACATACACTTTGTATTCTTCCGAACGCGGAACCGCTGTTCACTCCAGAGAACGCCCGGTGAATTTCGCCGTCAACGCCGGCAATCCCGACTTCAGCATCGCCATCACGCCGAATGACGCCACGGTGGTTCAAGGCGGCAACACGAGCTATACAGTATCGGTAACACCTTCGAACGGATTCAGCGGGATGGTTTCCTTAAGCGCGGGCGGTTTCGGATCGGGTGCAACCGGCAGTTTTAGTCCTCCGGGCATCAGCGTCTCCGGTTCTTCAACGCTGACCGTGATGACAACCGGCACGGCACAAACCGGTACCTTCACCTTGACGATTACCGGTTCCACCGGCAGCCTGCTGCACACAACGATAGCGACATTGACCGTTACTGCCGCGGGTGGCACGCCGACTTCGACCCCTTAGAGTAGAGGAACGGGCCCTACTTTCCGATCATGTGCGAAAAGTCCTTTTCGTTTTCGCAGATGGCTTCGATCAGGTCCGTGTTTGGGAGAAGTTCCCAGCCTGCCAGCTTGACGGTCCAGGGCCGGGCATACGCCGACGGGTCATCAACGGTGAGTTCCACGTCAATGTGCCCGAAATTAGGGCGCCGCAGCCGTTCCGTGAAGTGAGTCTTTTCGGTTTGGGGATGCCCGTTCATGTCGAGCCATCCCTTGTCATTCACGCCCACCGTCTCGATGACCAGTGTGTCGCCCTCCCACCTGCCGACCGAATAGCCAAAATAAGCCGGCTGGCCCACTTCGGGAAGCGGACGCCCATCCATCAAGATCTGACGGTACTGATGATACGACTCAAAAAGGATGGCAATCACTCCAGGAGACTGGATAATTCTGCGAGGCGTCTGATGCGAATCGAAATCTGCGACGGCGTGGCCGAGGCAGCGCTCGGATGGATGCCCCTTCTGCAGGTTTCCCTTGCGTTCTTCATAGAGCGCTTTCGCCCAGGGAAGCATGGGGATCTCGACTCCACCCGCGCTGAGGTCCTGAAAGAATCGAGCGTTGCTCCTCGTGGCCCAAATACCGGAGAAATCCGGTTTGCCATCGGGCGTTCTCGGCGCGGGCGCCGACAAGTTCGGTTTTCCGTCGGGCGTTCGCGGAATTCCGGGAGTGGGATAGTTCAGCCATTGTGCGGAGAGCGGAACGACGGTCGAGACGAAGACGATTAACGTCAAAATAGATCGAGCAACGGCCATAGTATCCTCCTCAGTTCAGTGCGAACACGAACAGGTAGCTAGAATCCTGGAAATTGTCGAATTTCACGGGATGCAGGTGCCGGCCGCTGGCTTGCACGGCGACATACTGTTTTGCTCCGATCGCATACGTCACCGGCGCGCCCTTCAGGGCCGTGCCCAAATTGAAGCGCCAGAGTTCTTCGAGTGTCTCGTCGTTGTAAGCCACTATCCAGCCGTCCTGCAGCGCTGTAAACAGGACGCCGCCGGCCGTGTCCGTCGCTCCCGATCGAACTTCGATGTCGGTTACGGCCTTCGCAATGACTTTATGGT
>QHWY01000300.1 GCA_003223875.1 Acidobacteriota bacterium
CCAGGGTCTTTTGAATGCCAGGGCGTTTTCAAGCGTCCTGCTGGGATTGAGCACGACACGCAAAGTAGCCGCGAATATCTGGTTGTGGATCTTTCTTTCGAGTTTCTTGATGACGTAATTGTCCAAAAGATCCTGACCGATCATGAACCCAACGCCCACTATCGGTGTGACAAAAAAATCCACAAGTCCCGATTCTTTAACATAGCCGACATTGCCAATTGAAGCTTCGCTGACAGGTCCGATCTCAAACAGCGTGCTGCCAATTGCAGAGAAAATCACGGTCTTGAAACTTTGTTTGAAATACTTTTTGCTGAATCCGCATGAGACGGGATCGATCGAGTTCGGATCATTTTGCCGCATGATGAATGCGAACGTAGCACCCTCTGCGGGATGCCGAATGTAGTTAATGAAAAAATCATCTCCGTCTTTCCACTTCCACTTAAGCGAGCCTTTGATCGATCTCCAATAATCTTTGAAAAATGGACCCTTCATTCCGGCTTGCGTCCACGGCTCGAGTGCCGCCCGCTTTCCGTTCATCAGGACGATAAAGAGCCCGGATTCCAGGAAGGCTTTGCGCCGGTGGACGGTCACATCTTTCAGGGGTTCGAGATCAGGCGCATCGACGTTCATGTCCGCGAGATCTTTGACGTCGAGGTCTAGGTACAACTCCGCCGAAGGCACATCTTCCTGGGCATGAACTGCGAGAGTGAAAGCTAGAAGTCCGGCATACAACGCCGGTATGAACACGGAGACACGCATAACACCTCCAGTCTTTTCATGTATGTTTAGTGGAGGCGCCCGTCAACGCCGGGTCGCAACATGACGCGATGTGGCGCGATGTGACGTAGAGATGGTCCAGATGGTAGCGGGAGGGTTTTACAGTGGACACGATATCCGGTTGCGATAAGCCAACCGATGACCTCTTGGTCGGTTGGAAGGATATTGCTTCATATTTGAAATGCAGTGTGCGAAAGGCTCAGCGTCTGGAACGCCAGGAGCTTCCAATCAATCGGATCCGCGGCACTAAGTCCGTGTGGGCCTCCAAATCGGGGATCGATCGCTGGTTGATACTTCAATCAGAAGCTGCGAAAAGAACGGTTCAGCGGCCCCACGACACAACGGTTATTCCGTCTGGAAAAAAAGCGACGGTGTGCCGTTTGGTCGCACTTGCGCTCCTGCTGGGGTTGACCATTGCGGCAGGTGCGGTGTCGGCATATGGAATGACGATCGTATTGTTCGGCGCGACGGCAGCGGTTCTCGTTTTGGCTTACCCTTGCCTTCCTGACACTCTTTACACACGCGCAGGCGTGGCGCTTTTCTTGATTGCCGGAATGTCCTACGGTACGAGTGCGGCGAGCTTGCCGAACGTGGTCGCTTCGGTCATCAACATGAAGACGCTTCCGCCCGCAACAGCATACCCCTTTGTGACAGGCCTTCCCTTTATACCCATTCCGGTGCTGATAGCCGTCTTTTGGGCTGCACTCGGAAATGGCAATCTCGCCGGATTTTCACACAGGCCACGGCTCCGCGCTGCTTATGTATTCGCCGGTGCAACACTGATCGTCTCTGCCGCCGCAGCGGGTCTGAGTCTTTCCGGGATCCATCGGATATGGACATCGGGACTGCCGATCCGAGCGACGCTTTTATTAGGCGAATTCTTCGTCCTTGGAGTCAACGCGGTTCTCTTTGTTTTCGGCTATCGATTCCTGAACACCAACTCGATTGGGACTTATCGTCCGCTGTTTTCCTGGTGCGGCATCATATATTTGCTCATCGGGTTGACTGCCGCGATTGAAAATCGGCATTCCTACGACATCAGCGTTTTTCATCTTGATGTGAAGAACCCGGAGACCTACCGCATCAGGAACATGGATGTTGAACACCGATTCCGGGGTTGGTTGCAACAGCACAGCGATCAGGTTGGAGCAGACTTGGCGGCTTTAGCTACGGACTCCGAATTCATTAATGCATTGGAAAGCAAAATGTTTTATAAACAGCCGTTCGATGAGCGCCTTCAGCTGTCAAGAAAGGCGGTTATATTCGGCTACAAAAATGAGTACGCGCCTCGAAACGGCCGGGTATTTGTCCTGATCCGCTTTCCCGCCGGCTTGGCTGAGACGCTTGGGTTTGAACCCGCGCCCAAAATGTAATCCAAGAGACTGCTTCGGGTTTTGCAGTTCGAGTTGGTATTGACCGATTCGTAAAGTGAACTACCAAGCTCAGCGACCATGATTACTTCAGGCTGAGTGCCTTCGCTTTGGGGGCAGGTTCCGGCAAACCATTCGCCGTTGATCCTGACCACAAGGGTGCCGATCACCCGGTTACCCTCCTGACGCGCAACTCGGAACACCCAAGGTCGCCGCCAGAAACGATACCCGGCGTGGCGCCGCGCTGCGCTGGCGTTTGGGCTCGTGCAAATGCACCGAACTCCACTACATTTTCTCGATCAGCGCTTACTGCTGGAGGTGGCGGATCGCGGCCTGAACTTCGGTGTTTGCTGGTTGCAGACGCTGAAGAATAAGGTAGTGCTTTAGAGAGTCTGCGGGTGATCCGCTTGCTTCATACGCCATGGCCAGATGCAGATGCGTGATCGGCGAACCTGGATTGATCTGGAGTTCGGCAAGATACTCCACAATCGCCTGGCTCGTGTGGTGTTCATTGAAGAAGATATCGCCGAGATTGTGGTGCACCATAGGTTGCCGCGGATTCAAGGCTTCAGCTTCCTTCAGCAGCCTTCGTGCATCTTCAAAACGCCCCTGACGGAGCCGCACCACGGCAAGGTTAATATAGGTGTTAGGAAAGTGAGTCTGCGCGGTGATGGCGCGATTGAGCATTGTTTCAGCCTGGTCGACCTGGTTCAGAGCCAGATACACCGAGCCGAGATTGGCCAAAGCCGCATCGTGCTTCGGAACGCGCTTCAGCACAAATTCATACTCCTTTATCGCCTGCTGGTTATCACCCCTCACCTGATATAACGCTCCAAGATTCAAGTGGGGCCGCAGCTTTTCTGGGGCCTTCTGCGCCGCGTCGCGCCACAGTGTAGCCTCGTCCCGCCAGACAAGATTGCGGTCCACTGTGAGCCAGAAGTAAGACACCAGGGCTACCGCCGACAACACGACCGGGTACCGGGTCTGTACAAGAACCGCCGCCATGATAATGACGGCTCCCAGCGTCGAAATGTACGCCCTATGCTCTGCAACCACGTCCGCAAGCGGAAACGCAGCATACGCACTGAGGGGTGAAATGACGATGAGCATGATGCCCACTGCGAGAACCGGGCGACTTTTCCGCAGCATCCAGATCGCGGTGCACAGGCTCAGCAGCACAACCAGCGAAATCCATAGTCCCGGCGAGGCCAGGTTGTGAATGATCGTGGGGTCCGGGTCCACACTGAGGTGGACGGGAACAAACATTCTCCAAAGATAGTAAGTCGTCAGTTCCTTGATGGACGTCAACAGGTATGGAGTCAGTGGAATGGTCTCTTCGAATCCTGCCGCAACGAGTGACGAATTCTCACGAGTGAGTTGCTCTACGGCGGCAATGTGTCCCCTCTGGAAAAGCAGTGCCGCGAGCAGGATCGCAACCCAGACAAAGGTGCCAATGGCTTGGCGCCTCACCGTGTTTCTTGGCCAGCTCAACCAAACGAGGCCGATCGCCGCCAGCGGCAAGGTCACCGCATCCTGTTTCACCAGCCAGGCGAGCACGCCGCAGGCGATTGCCAGGAGCAGAACGACAGCATGACTCGGGCCGTTCCGTCCCCCACTCTGAACAACGAAAACGAGCGCGGCAAAATAGAAGAACGCGCAGAGCGAGGATGACCGGCCCGCGATATAGGTGACGGATTCGGTCAGCAGGGGATGAGCGGCAAACAGCGCCGCTCCGAGGAGCGCGGTCATGAAACTCCTGTTGTTTTTTCCTCCAAACGTCCGGCTCAACAGCAAAATCAGGACGAACACAAGAAGGCAGTTCGCGGTGTGAATAAAAAGGTTGGTTAGTCTGAATCCAGCTGGGTCGGACCCGGAATACAGATAATTGAGACCGTACGTGACAATCAGCACGGGACGCCCTAACAGACCGAACTTGCTCTGGAAGATTCGAATGACCGATGCGAAATCCATGAGCCCCTGGAAGCCTGTCACATCGGTGTTTTCGAAGATGTGAATCCGGTCGTCATAGACGAAGGGTGAGCCGATCGACGCTCCATAGAGGACCGCGACAATCAATGGAATGCCGAGAACCCAGAAGTATTTCTGCTGTTTGTGTTCGAGATGAAGCCCCGTCATGACAAACCCTGGTAGTGATCTAGTCTGGTGTCCACCTGGAATCAGGCGTTATATTCCCGACTCTGCATGACCGCAGGGCGGTCGTCATCTTTTTCACTAACTAGACCACTACCCAAACCTTTGCTGGATTCAAAAGACGCCCGTCCAATGATCGCCGAGCATTGTAAAACTTTAGTGCGGTCCTGTGTCTCTTTTTGTAATTGACAGGCGGCTATCCAAGATCTTTAATGACGTCAGTTTTCTCAAAGAAACAACGACTACACATCAATTTGATTTGTAGTTTTCACACAAAGCTGCATGAGGCAGCTCGTACGAGCTCGGATCCCGGAGTGGGAATAAATCGCCGGCAGGTGCTGTCGAATGCGTGCGGGCAATTGCTGGACGTTGTTGGCGAGACATTTTCTACAGCCTCGCCCTGACAGTCCGGCCCAAATTCAACGCCAATCATCTTCGTCTCCAAAACAACCGAAGCAGACTCCATCGCTTCCTTCTTCACCCTTCCCGTGGAGTGTTTAAGCATATGACGACCCGGCGCCAACAGATGCAATGTGCTTGTTTGGATGTAGCGGTTCCAATTATCAGACCGACCATTATCACCATCTACCGGTCTTCGTCGCTCGCAGAGCTTTGCGCTCTCGGGGTTCGCCTTTCCTTCGTAATCGCGCTGTTCGTGCAGACAGCGACCGCTCAGCTGTTGCCGGCGATTACCGGGATCACACCATCGTCGGGAACCGCAGGCAGCAGTCTGCCGGCAACAATCACCGGTACGGACCTGGACGGAGCGACAGCGGTCAGCTTTAGCGGAAGCGGGGTGACGGCGACGATCGGAACCGGAG
>QHWY01000060.1 GCA_003223875.1 Acidobacteriota bacterium
GGGCAGGCCGACTTACGTCGGAGTCGGGCAAGGATTCAGTCACCACCGCTGCGGCTGCGGAGTATAGCTTGCCGGTACGTCTGGGCTCACCATCAGAAGAGGCCCGAAAAGTCTTGGGAACGCCAAATGAATTCTTCAGCGCTCAAGCTATAATGGTGGCGGGATTGAAAGGGATGACAAGATCGGTCGAAGAACTGTTGGACTCGTTCGAAAAGTTGCCAGAAGCCGAGAAACGAGAGTTGGCGTCTGAAATCATAAAACGTTCCCTCGCTTTCGACATGCCACAACTATCCGACGATTCATTGCTTCTCGCCGCTGATGAGGTTTTCCTCCAATTAGACAAAGACGAATCAATCCATGGAGAAACACATGGAGAACACGATGATGGGACCAGAGATCGCCAAGTCAGCACTGCTTATTGTGGATATGGAGAACGATTTCGTCCATCCGGAGGGCGGCTTCGCGCACATCGCACGTGAAGCACCCGCGGCGGGGTTCGACATGCCGTTTCTCATGAGGACCATCCCCCATGTGAAGCGGCTCGCCGACGCCTTCCGCACCGCGGGACGGCCGGTCGTCTATATCGCACATATGGTGAAGCCAGACTATTCCGACGCGCAGTTCCCTTATTGGCGGATCGGGTTGGGTCCTGGCGCTTCCCGCCCGTTCATCGTCGAGGGCACCTGGGGAGCGCAGATCATTGACGCATTGCAACCCAGAGCCGGCGAGCACCTGGTCATCAAGAAAGGCTTCGGCGGGTTCGCAAACACGCCGCTCGATACCATCCTGCGCACCATGGGCGTGACCACTTGCGTTGTCGTCGGCGTCACCACGTGCGTCTGCGTGTCGACGACGGTACGCGGCGGGGTCGAGCATAATTATCGGATGATCCTGGTCAAGGATGCGGTGGCCGAAGTAAACCGCGAAACGCATGAGGGCGAACTGCAGACCATGGCCCGTCTCTTTGCCGATGTGAAGACAACCGATGAGGTAGTCGCCATGCTCGCCAGCGCCAAGGCGGCCAGAAATTAGCTGGAAGCGGGCGACGCGGCTCTTCTGACCAATCATTCAGCACAGTAACGTCATCTGCGCCGACAATTCGAAATCGTGATATCGACTCGCGCGCGTCGCCGTTCGGTCGCTATAATCACGGTTTCCGATTTAAAGGAGGTCCCGTGCGTACTCGAACTGTGTTGGCGGTTTGCTTCGGATTGATTGTGTCTGGTGTATTTCTCCTCGCTCAGACTTCCACGCGCGCGCCCGCTACGGCCGCGCCCCGCGCGCCGGCATTCGAATACCTCGGCAGGTTGCAGGCCGAGACCGGCACGCGCACGGTCATCGAAAATGGGCCACAGGGAACGCGCACGATCGTGCAGGTCCTTGGCGGCCGGTTCGAAGGTCCGCGTGTCAAGGCCTCGGTGCAGACGCCGGCCGGCGATTGGATCACCAACCGCGCTGACCGCAGTTATCGTCTCGACGTTCGTCTCACACTGAAAACGGACGACGGAGCGCTGATTTTGGTGACATACAACGGCATCGGCCAGACGACGGACGCTGGCGCATCGCTGCGGATTGCGCCACTGTTCGAAACGGGCGATTCGCGCTACACCTGGCTCACCCGGCTGCAGGCAGTCGGTGTCGGCGAACGTGTCGGTACGGCGGTCACATACGATATCTACGCGCTGAAGTAGGACATCTCGATGGCCCGACTAGGATTGGCGCTGAGCGCCTTACTGATCGTATTTACTGTCGCCGGTCTTCAATCGCAGCGGCCGCGGGCCGGAACAAGTCACCAGGGCAAAGCATACCGGTTCAATAAGGTCGCCGACGGCGTCTACCACGCGGTCGGAACCGGCACGCTTGCGGTGGTGGGAAATTCGTCTGTTATCGTGAACGACGATGACGTCATCGTCGTCGATGACCATGTTTCGCCCGCAGCGGCATGGGTTCTGCTCGAGGAACTGAAGGACATTACGAGCAAGCCCGTCCGCACGGTCATCAACACGCATTTCCATTTCGACCATGCTCACGGCAATCAGATCTTCGATAAAGATGTCGCCATCATCGGTCACGAATTCACGCGGGAGATGCTGGCGGGCGGCAAGTCCATTCAAATGCCGCTGTACAAGAATTATCTCGCTGGGATCACGGGGCAAATCGCGGATCTGAAGAAGCGAATCGCGGCCGAGTCCGACGCCGGAAAGAAATCCGACCTCGAGAGGCAACTACGCGTTGCCGAAAACAACAGCGCTTCGCAGGCAGAGCTAAAGCCGACTCCACCCAACGTAACGCTCGAGACCCGGATGACGCTTCACCGCCGTTTTGCGGGCAGCGACCGTGAAGTCCAGATTCGTTTTCTCGGCCGAGCCCACACGGCCGGAGATGTCGTTGTTTATCTGCCGAAAGAGAGGATTGTCTGCACCGGCGACATGCTGACCACCGGCCTCTCTAACATGAGCGATGCTTTTGTCAACGAGTGGCCAGGTACACTCGACGAGCTGAAGAAACTCGACTTTGTCACCGTCCTTCCCGGCCACGGCGAAGCTTTCACCGATAGATCCAAGATCGACTACTTCCAGGCATACCTGCGCGATGTATGGACTGAGGTCAGTCGTCTCAAGCAGCAGGGTATATCGCCCGAAGAAGCCGCTAGGCGTGCTGATCTCACGAAACACAAGGACCACTTCCCCATTCAAGGTCCCGGCGTTCCACTAATTGCCGTCACGCGAATCTACGAGGTCATCGATCGCGGCGGCCGCGATTAAATTGAAGAGAGACCGCTATGACCAAGTCGGACATTCTTGCAAAACTCGAGTATTTCAACATGGTGCATGGTGTGACGCTGAGAGCCATCGCCGGTCTGAGCGATCAGGAATTGGATTACCGGCCAAAGCCCAACATGCGGACGCCGAGGGAACTCATCTTTCACATTTACACGCAGGAGCTCCTCGTGGAAGCTGTGCGGTCCGGTGGGTTCAATGCAGCGATCGCCAGCCGTTCAAATCCTGAAGATCCTGCTGTTGCTGCTGAAGTGAAGGCTCTCTCTAGCGTGAATGCTCTACGCACTTATGCGGAGAAATGTCATCGTCACGCGGAAAGCATCATCAAAGGAATGTCCGAAGAGGAGCTCAACCGGCCGGTGGACTCGCCATATGGAACTTTCCCCGTCTGGCGATTCTTTGAATTCGCTTACGACGAACACTGGCACCATCGCGGCCAGCTTTACACGTATTTGCGGCTGCTCGGCAAAGAACCGACGATGCTCTACGACTACCAGTGAATAGTTCTATAGCGGAACGACCTGATCGATCTCACCGAGGAGGAGGCGCAAACGCCGGATCTTTCCGTCAGGGTCGTACTGAATGAAGACCGCGCCCGGAGCCATATACCTTCGACGATCTTCGCGCGATGACCAGACACCGATGATCTGGAATGCGATCGCATTTCCGCCCCAAGGCAGTTTTGCGGTGTAGACGAGACGCCATCCTTCGTAATCTCCGGTCGGCCCTTCGGTCTGGCGCTTGACGATGTAGTTCAGGCGCACCTGGGATCTCGCGATACTTTCGACCCACTTCCGAACGTTTTCTTTTCCACGCAGCATTACTGGCCCAATTTGCTCTTTATCATGTGGAGGAACTTCGGCGAGCACGTCGGGGGCATACAACTCCATCATGCTGTTGACGAGTTGGTCAACCCCCTGTTCATTGCCGTCCACGGATAGATACCAGTCGTCGAGCGCATTCAGGCGCTTGATCCATTCGTCGGCCAGCTTCTGCTCCGGTGAGTCCGCCGCGGCTTGTGCGTGAAGCTCAATGGCGCACAATACGACTGTCAAGATCGAAAAAACGAGTCGATGCATAGACAGTATTCCTTCAGTGCCCGCTTGCCGGCCGTCACGGTCTGATCAAGAAACCACCTTTGCCGGTGTCTTCGCGGTGCGCAAGGTGACAATTGCCGCAGTTCTTCTGTGTGGCGGCATATGAGTCGAGCGCCGCTTTCATGTTGTTACTTTTGGCTGCGGCGCCAATGGCGGCAGCGCCTTCTTGCGCGCGCTTGGCGAGATTGAGGGCGTCGTTCGTGTTGAGGGGTGCCCAAAAGCCCTGGACCTCGGCGAACAGTCCCTGGAGCTTCGCAGCGTCTTCGGCAGCCGCGGCGCCGCTATTGGAATCCAGATTTTTCTTCAGGCTGGCCCACGTTGCACCGACATCCTTCATGACCTGGTCATATGGCCTGTGTTGCTGCGCGATGGCTGTGGTGGCGGCGAATACTGCTGCCACAGTGATGAGAACGAGAGCGAACTGTCGATTCATGTTACCTCCTATGTTATTTCGCGCAGCGGAAGCCGATCGTTGTCATGCGCGTGTCAGGATCACTGAAGTTGCGATACGAGGTCAACTTCTCGTAGCCGTGACCACCCTGATCCGCGTAACCGCCACCGCGAACACTTTTGTACCGGCCCGTTTCCGGACCGCGGGGGTTGTGTTTTGGCATGAATGGATAGTAATTGTTGTCATACCAATCGTTGGTCCACTCCATCACGTTTCCAATCATGTCGTATAGACCGTAACCGTTCGGCGAAAACGATCCCACGGCGTTGGGACGAGGACGGCCGAGCGTTGCGGGCACGGGGTTCGCCGTGTTACGCAATGCGACCTGGGGTGCCAGAACCGCCAACTCGTCGTACTTTTCAATCGTATCGTCTCCCCAGGCGTAATGAGCCCGGTCGAGCCCGCCCCGAGCGGCTTTTTCGAATTCCGCTTCCGTTGGAAGACGCTTGCCCAACCACTTGCAATAATCCGAAGCTTCATGCCAGTTGACGTTGGCGACGGGAAACTTCTCTTCCCCTTTTGGAATTTTGCCTTCGGGCCAGTGCCAGGGCGGGCGGGTGCCTTTTGCTTCGACGTATTTGGCGTAATCGGCGTTCGTTACCTCGTATTTGTCGATGTAGAACGCGTCGAGATAAACGTTGTTGGCGGGCCGATCGTCGATTTTATCGCGCGCCATGAGATCGCCGGAATCCAGGAAGATCGAGAATGTGCGGCCCATCCAGAATTTACCAGCGGGGATCAGCACCATGCCATCCGGCGCTGCAGTTTGCGCCGCGGCAGGCAGCGCGGCGCAAACGAGAAACGAAATGATGAATATTGCCTTCTTCATGCTTCTTAAGGCTTTGCTCCCCTCCTAAGTTAGGAGGGGAGGCTTCGCGAACGAAGTGAGCGAAGACGGGGTGGTTCCAAAACGGAACCACCCCCCTCGCTTCGCTCGGCACCCCTCCTAACTTAGGAGGGGTGTTTACTACACGAACAGCTCCTCAATCGGCGTCAACGGAATAAACGCCGGTCCTCCGAGGGGCGCGGTTTGCTGATATTCGTAGGCTCGTCCCGATGGTGTGTCGACGATCTTCTTGGACCAATCGATGCCTAAGACCGAATAGATAGTCGAAACAACGTGATCCATCATCGGCTGCTGTTTGAATTGCCAACCGACGTCGGTCACTTTATAGCCGTCCGTCTTCCCGATGACTCGCCCGGGCTTGACGCCGCCGCCCATAAACAGATTCGTGAAGCACGGCCCCCAATGATCG
Organism: Acidobacteriota bacterium; assembly: GCA_003223875.1. GTDB lineage: Bacteria > Acidobacteriota > Terriglobia > 20CM-2-55-15 > 20CM-2-55-15 > 20CM-2-55-15. The sequence goes on from QHWY01000060.1 coordinate 5,585, forward strand.
CGACCGAAGTTCGAGTTCATTTCTGGGTTGCGCCCGAATTCATGGATCATGCAAACCATGGTTTCATCGAGAAGCGTCTTCCCAGGCTCTTTGCCGGGCATCTTCGAAAGATCTTCGATGAGGCCGCTGAATGCGGCGTCGAGCCTCGGACCGCTCTCATAGATGGAAAGCTGCGCACCCTTCGGAGCCAATGCACCGCGGCCATAGAGCTGATCGTGATTGTCCGCCGGACCATTTCCGCCGTTGTATGTGTTGGCGACCCATATGAATCGTGCGCCCCCATCAGCGGCGAGTAGGTTGCGTGCGATGAGAAAGGCGAGCCCGATCTTACACGTCCCGCGATCCTTGGGCACACCATAGCGAGCTTTATCTTGATCGCTCAAGCTGAGGACCTTCTTGAATCGAGTATCCGTCAGAATCTTATACGCGTATTCGTAGTGAGCCTTGTACTCATTGGCTTTCCCACCAATACCGCCGGAAGGCGCAACCTCGGACATTCTGTTCAGAACTTCCCAGCGTTCCGCCAGAGCGGAACTCTTCGCTGCGCTGTCATCCTCGCCGGCACCGAAGGCATCGAATACGCTGGCGGTGTTGAGGTCGAGTCCCGAAAAGCGAGGGTGCAGCATTCCGGACCCGATCTGCGGACACCTGGCGTTCCACAAATCGACGCTTATAAATGTCGGAAACGTGTCGGAGCTCCGACGCTCGGATTCCAATTCGGAAGCGACGACACTGCCGAATGCCGGAATTTCTCTCAGGATTGCGGCATTCAATGCACGGCCAGCCTGTGTGTGGTACTGAGCGGACGAGTGAACGAGCGAATTCTCGTAAACCGATCGTACCAACGCGGCGCGTGGCGCCCACTTTTGATAGTTGGGGAAAATGGTTTTCGAAATGACGAAATCCGAATTCACGGTTTGAACGTCAAGGTCTTTGGCTGTGAACCTCGTTTCTTTGAAGTCCAGACACTCGGGCGGGCTCATAGCACCGCAATTCTGGATAAAAATAACGTTGCGCGCGGTCTTGCGAGGATTCACCTTCTTGGTTTGCGCTTGAATCCTCTGCGGCCATGCGGCTTCGCCAGCGAGACTGCCGGCGACGGTGATGCCAAACAGTTTGAGTAATTCGCGGCGGCTCAGATCACGGATTCGTTCTCGCATGGGTGTTCTCCTCAGTGATTGACTAAAAACTCGCTCGAGTTCAGCAATGCCCACTCGATGTTTTCGATACCTTTCATCCTGTCCTTTGCGATCACACGTTTCGCGACCTCTACCTCGTCGACAGTGGGCCGGCGTGTCAGACTCGCTAGGAATAGCTCTTCGAGAATCTCTTCGTCTGATTTGCCGGCCTTCAACAGGCTCGCCACGCGTGTGTTTCCTTGAGCGGCCACTCGCTTGGTAACGACCGGCGACGTCATCATCATCATCGCTTGTACTGGACTGGCGATATTCTTATCGACCGGCGGCAGTGCCCGTTCGGCCTGGTAATACGCTTGCATGAACGCAAAGACGAGCGATTTCTCAGGGGAAGGGCCGGCGTTCAGAGCGCCACCGCCGCCACCTCCCTCTCCTTTGAGATTCAAAGGACTGGTCAGCTCTTTAACATACTGGCGGTCCGCTCCATACAGCTTCCAATCGAAGGGAGCCGCAGTCGCCTGTGTGACGATATCAACAGCTTCCGGTCCCGTCAAAACTCGCGCAAACCGCCGCGCGTGATAAGGAACATAGGCATCCTTCCACTCCCCAGGAAAGCTGGCGGAGAGTTGATAGGCATTCGACTTCATGATGTTCTTGATCACGCGATGAATGCTGTAGTTGTGTGAGCGAAAATCTTCAGCTAGGGCCTCGAGCAATTCGGGATTTGAAGGTTGAATGGTCCACGGCTTCGGGGGTGGATTCTTCGGATCCAGCCGCATCAGATCGAAACCATCGTAGGGCTCAACCAACCCAATCACCATCAATTTCTGCCAAACGATGTTGACCGTCGCGCGCGCAAACTGGATATGGTTCGGAACAATTCGAGCCAGGGCCTTGCGCGGCTCCTCGCCGGGCTTCGGTTTCTCGCCTGTCAACACAAATGCAGGTTCGTAGGTCCTGCCATCGCGAGGGAAACGACCTTCGGCTGGCGTGTAGAACCCACCATCATTTCCAGTATTGTATCCAGGCGCCAGGTCGTCAAAGAGACTGCTGCCGCCGTAGAAATTGCGGGCGCTACCGTCGCTGGCTCCGATGTTTCGCATCTTGCCAAAGAAGGCGGCCTGCTGCCAAAAATCGGTTCGCTTCCTGCTGCCCAGGAACATATTGAAACTGTCGGCGTGACCGGCGCCGTTATGACAGGAGAAGCAGTCCATGCTCAGGCCGAGAAACACGCGGCCGATATCCGACGTGATCTCATCAACCCAATCCAGACGGTTGATACCTTTATAGTCGTCCGGATCCGTCCACAGTCCGCAGCGCGTCGCGATGTAGCCGATTGGGTCATAGAGTCCGAGCGCCGTTGGGAAACCTTTTGCGTTTTTGGTGGTCGGGGTGACGATATCAGCGAAGACTTCGTTATAAGGACGGTCGACTTTCAGCCACTGCTTTGTCCAGAGGTGAAATTGTGCTTCCCGCGTCCGGAGCAATTCGCCGAAGTGATATGCCCATTGGTCGGTAAATTCCTCCGTGCCGATGAGAGTATCGATCAGCTTGTCGCGTTTATTGGGATCCCTGTCGTTCAAAAACGAGCGAACTTGATCAGGCGTCGGCAAAAGGCCGGTTGCATCCAGGTACGCCCGTCGCAAGAATTCGTCATCTCCTGCCAAGGGCGCGTGTGGAATTTTGTCGCGCTCCATCCGCCCAAAGATGTGTTCGTCGATGAAATTCTTTCGAGGTATGGGCGCAGTGGACGCGGCCGAGGCGGGCAGCGCCGGAGCTACGGCTTCCGTGAGGCGACTGGCATCTTTAGCTCTGTCCTCACCAGACAGTAATTTGCCATGCGCTGCTTCCATACGATCCTGGTCCACTTGTGGCGTTGACTGTGCCGGGCTTGTCTGAGGCCCCTGTGCGGAGACAACAAGCGAGAGTAAAAACACCATCGTCGTCATCAGAATCCATTTTCCGCGTTGCATCCTCATTCCTCCTCGAAACTGAGTGGGCGTACTGGTTTTACAACAACAATTTTCCTTGTAGCGAATTATCTACCCCGACGAACGGATGTGCAAGAAATAATTGGAAATACCGGCTCTTAATGGGCTATTGACTAGACCACGCAACTGCTATTTGTTCGACTGCCTCGCCGCTTCGATCAGCCGCTTGTTGTAGTCGTCGGACTCGGACGGTACGCAGAAATACTCCCACAGCTCCGCGTTTGGCCGGAGTTCGACTTTTCCTTTGGTGGTCCAGGGACGCGTGAAGATCTTCGGATCGGTAATCGTCAGATCGGCCTCGAGTGTCCCGTAGCTGGTCCGTCTGTATCGCTCGACAGTGCGCATTTCGTCGGTGTGAGGAAAACCGCGGATGCGATTTCTTCGGTCCTCGGAGATCCAAGAGCGATCATCATAGCCGGATCCTTGGACGACGAAGGTGTCGCCTTCCCAGTGCCCAACGGCATATCCCAACCAACGGGGTTGCGGAGGATCGTCGGGGAGTTTCCTGCCATCAGTCCAGATATCGCGCCACGTGTGGCCCCATTCAAAGAACTGCAAAACCCTGTCGGGTAGCATCACAAATTGGAATCCGTAGTTGTATGCAAACCAGCGTGGAAAGCCCAAAGGATCGCATATCAACATGCCGTCTTTCGAATTGGTCGTCGGAATTTCCGAACGCGTCGCTTCGAACATCTGCTGGCCGAGCGGTGTGAAAGGCGGAACGTTTTTGACGTCGAGCTCGATTCCGTTGTTGCCCCATACGCCGGACAAGTCATGCGGATCGAATGGATGCCCTTCCACCTTATAAGCTTTGTTGGCTGCCTCCAGTTGCTTGTTGTTGGTGCAGCGCGGGCACGTCTTCCAGCCGGGCCCCGGAGTTACGTCTTTATCCGGCTGAGTCTCGGTTGTGGGCCGACCGAATGCTCTGTCTTGAGCCCAGGCTGTCTGCGAAAAAGCCAGACACGTTAATACAAAGACGGTGAGGATGATTCGATTTCGCATGATTGCACTCCCAAGACGAGATTTATGGCTGCCGGATATTGGGTACTCGCGAGTTGTCCACAACAACGGTTCCGTCCGCTTTCGTTATCTTTTTAATTAAAGCTTCGCTCGAACCCGCATTCTTCGATGGAAAGGCGATCACGGTAATTTCATCGCCCATCTTAAGAGAGTCCTTCCTCATCCCATCCGCAATCATCGAAGTTAGTGAAGCCATTTCCCCGACCCATTGCGTCGCTTTGCCGGTTTCATCCTTCACTGCCCAGACGACGTAGACATGAGGATTCCTCCATTTATATTCGACAACGACGCCTTTCGTCGTCGACTCTTCGGTTCCGTAATGCGCTCGACTATGATGCGCAAAACCGACCTGGCTCGACATAGGAAGTAAGACCATTAGCGTCAATAACGACGCCACGACTGAGCGCCTCAATTTCATTTGCACCTCCGTTACTTTTGGCGACATTTTATCACTAAATTTCTGGGTTCCGGAACCATTTCCCCCTTCGACGCTTTGCTCAAAAAAGTCGCGCTTGGGCCCTGTAGCGGCGGTCTATGACCGCCGGCGATATCGCAAATTGCTGGACTGTCGGCGGTCATAGACCGCCGCTACAGGGAAGCGAGGAATTACTGAAACAACTGCGGCATCCGGTACACGATGAGTTTTCCGCGATCGACGGTTATCAATTCCTTCGCCGCAGGATTCAGGTCCATGGAGTAGGCGGCGGTATCGGGCATCATCGCCCACGGAGGCACGTCGCCGTTGTCTCCATAGTTCCAGATTCCAATGAACGGTTTCGCGTCCGGTATGAAGAGCTCCCCGGTCTCTGCTCCTCCCCTTCGTCCGGTAGCAATGATCTTTTTCCCCTGCGGAGAAAAGATGACTTTGCGCGTACCCCGCACGACACCGAGGCCGGTTTTGGGACCCGATATGATCGAGCGCGGCGCCACATCGCCGGTATCGGTGCGGTTGAAAAACCAAAGACCTTGGATCGTCGTAACTGCGATGAGGTTGTTGACGGGATCGACCGAGACACGCACGGGGCGATCCAGTTTCGTTTTCGGACCGTGAATAACGCGGATTGGCGCCACATCGCCACCGGCGTCGCTGCGAAACACGAGGATCGCATCGTTCATCAGTTGCGCGACGTAAGCTTCGCGGTGGATCGGATCGAGCGTCACGTTGTCGGAATAATTCAACATCGTTTTCGGACCCTGAAGGATCCGTATGGGGGCCTCAGCGCCTTTGGCTCCGCCACTGAAAAACAGAATTGCCTGAGCGAACGGGTTGGGGACAGCGATTTCGTCATGAAGAGCATCGACCGATATGTCGTGGCTGGTGCGAGCTTGTAACGTCTCTTGACCTTCGATGACGCGGGTGGGACTGGCAGTTCCATTCGCCGAACCGGCGAATACCGAGATTCTCGGATAGCTCACTCAGTTCGGCGCCAGAATCTCCTGTCGTTTGGAATCAAAAGCAACAGCACCGAGTCGTCCCATTGTGGCCGGCGGCGCGGTTTTGGGAGCACTGTGGATTACTCGTAGTGGCGGGACATTGCCTTCAGCGTTTCTGGGAAAGACTGCAGCCATATGATTTTCCCAACTCGTCACCCATAGCTCGTTGTGCTTCGTGTCAATCGCGACTCCTGTCGCCCCTTTCAGATTTGTGGCCGGACCTGCGAGCACGCGCAATGGCGCGACGTCGCCGTTGGCATTGGCGGCAAAAAAGAGAATCGAATTATCCCCGCTATTGGCGACGATAATTTCGCCCGTCTCCGGGTCGCGACTGATACCCACCCCGATGTTCAACCGCGTACGCGAGCCCTGAATGGTCCGCAGAGGTCCTACGTCTCCATTCGCCGTTCTGGAAAAAACCATGATGGAGGGCGACATAAATTTGCCGCTCGAAGGACCGAGAGGTTCGACGATGCCGGGATGGCTGAAACTTCCGCGCATGAAAGCGAACTTCGAGTCACCGTGCAGCGCAAAGGCCTCGCCGGTTCGTGTCTTGCGCCAGTTGCCGTGATTGGTGACCAGGATCTCGTTTCTATCCGCATCAACATAAATTCCATGAGGGTCGGCAAGCGACGTATTGGGGCCTTGAATAATCCGCAATGGATCATCATCTCCCTGAGCTTTTCTGGAATAGACACTGATGCGGTTGGCGTGTTCGGTGGTGATGTAGATCTCATCGTTCTTTATATCAAAGGACACTCCGCCGGAGGCGTGCGGCACATGGATGACTCTCGACGGCGCCGAATTCCCATCCGCCACCATCGGAAAAATATTGATGTCCTGGCCGTCACCGCTGACGGCAAACATCTCCTGAAATTCGGGGGAAACGGCCACACCACAAGGCAGCGCTAAATTCGTTTTCGGTCCAGCCAGCCTGCGTTTCGGCTCCATGACTCTGTCGGTCGGCTGGAACTGCGTGGGATAGACCATGATGCTGGGCTCAGCAGATTCCTTATCGTTTGTCATGAAGACTTCATCGCGCTGCGTATCGATCGCGATGCCACTCAAGACAGGCGCAGCGTCGGCAACGACGCGAACCGGCTTCGTATTCAGAACAATCGGTGTTCTGCCGGCGGCCTTGCCGTTTCCCTGAGCGGCCACCGTTCCCGCGGAACGGTTTGCGCCTGTCCAGATTGCCGAGATCAGCAAGATGGCTGCGAGTAGAAACAACAATCGCCGATTTGACGAGGGCTGCATGTCTCTCCTCCTTTTCCAGACTTTCTTCGCCTGACTACGGTACTACCGTTATGTTCCCAATCATCCCGTAAGGACCATGAGTCTCGCAAAAATATTGATACTTTCCCGGCGTTGTAAACGTATGCGTCGCCGATTCACCGGGGCGAAGAAACGGCGTTCTCCACTTCTGACCACCGGCGGGCAGAACAGCAGGAGTTTGGGGAGTCTCCCATTCTGGATCATCTGTAGAGGTGTGCCGTGGCCCATCCTCTCCCGAGTTGTTGATCCATTTGACCGTGGTACCCACCTTGATCGTCAAGTTGTCCGGTTCAAATCGGAACATCGTGCCCGCGGCCAGTTCCTTCATTTGCACGACGACCTCATTGGCATTCGCCGTTTTTGCGCCGGCATCATTGCCCGCCGCAGCGGTCGGTGTCGCAGTGCTCGGCGCTGTTTTTTTCGCAAGCAGTTCTTTCAGATCCGCGTCCAGCGTTGTTTCAGCTTTTGCGCCGACAGTAATTTCGCGAGTCGATTCTCCCAGATATTCGTGCCAGATTTTGACCTGATACTTTCCGGGGAGAAGATCCGTGATCGAAAACTTTCCGTTCTCATCGGTCACGGCGTAGTACGGATTGTCCACGACAACGACATTACCTTGCATCCACCCGTGGACGGCGCACTCGACATAGATCGTCCCTGCCTTCTCGATTTTCTTTTTGTTCACCTGCCCTTGAACGGGCTGAGCGATGTTGAAGAGGCTGTTGTCGCCCTCGAAGAATTGGATGTTGTGCAGGATAGGATCACTGTTACGCAGCGAGATCTCGGTGTTCAGCGCCATGACCTGAACATGGGGTGAATACTCACACTTATTCTGATCGATCTCCGCACTCTGAGCCGCAGCGGGCATGGCCTTACCGCGCTTCACGCCTTGGACAATGACAACCGCATTCCTCAGGCCTCCGGTTTTGTTGACGATCAGTTTCTGCGATTCCCGTTGGGCTGTGCCGCACACCTGCGGATCCTTGCTGATTTTTCGAGGGGGTAATTTTGCGACTGGACCAGAGACCGAAATGGTTCCTTTAATGGAACCGCCATCCGTCACCGCTGCTACTTCATATGCGGCGCCTGCTGTATTAGCAGGCGCCGAGGGTGGAGGAGGCGGAATGTCCCTGGTAGGTTGTTCGCTTGTTCCACGACTGCAACTGGCGGCCATCGTCAGAATCACGAGGGCGCCACACACTGAAAGGCCACGTTTCACTACGCACCTCCGGGTGAAGATCAAAAGAGTGTCGCAATTATAACGAGGTTCGACCGGCGGTCAAGCTAGCGTGTTTTTCGGGAGTGGGCTACTTTGAGATCGGCCGTCCGAAACTCCCCTCCTGAGGGCTTTGCACAAAAAATACATCGTGGGCGCTCATAGAGCGCCCCTACAGTTGCACACCCCAAGCTGTAGGGCGGTCTATGACCGCCCAGGATTTTTTGTGCAAAGCCCCTCCTAAGTTAGGAGGGGAGCCGAGCGGCAGCGAGGCGGGGAGGTTCCTAAAAACCAATGTTGCAGTCGGCTTTGGGAACCACCCCGGCGCTTCGCGCCACCCCTCCTAACTTAGGAGGGGAGTTTTAATACTTAACTTCGAACTAGCCCACTACGTGTTTTCCGGCCGGGTTCTGTTTTAGAATAGCGACGCTCGCGACAGAGGCGGCCGGCCTCCTATTTAAAAGGATGAAACTTGATCACGATGCGAATCATTTTAACAACTATATTAATGATGCTGATCGCCATCTCGGGCGCTTACGCCCAGGGCCGAGGTGGACCTCCGACTTCTCCTCCGTCGCCGCGAGCCGCGGCGCGTATCGACATTACGGGTTATTGGGTTTCGCTGATTACTGAGGATTGGCGCTACCGGCAGTTCACTCCACCCAAGGGCGACTACGAGTCGGTTCCGCTCAATGCGACGGGGAAAAAGGTCGCCGATGCCTGGGACCCGCCGAAGGATGAAGCGGCAGGTGAACAGTGCAAGGCTTATGGCGCCGCGGGCCTCATGCGCATGCCGACGCGGCTCCACATCTTTTGGCAGGACGACAACACGTTAAAGCTGGAAACCGATGCCGGCGGCCAGACGCGCATATTCCAATTTCGGACTCCTCAGGGCGACGGTGGAGATTGGCAGGGCATTTCCTCGGCTTCTTGGGATTACCCTCGAGCTGCGATCGAAGCTACCTTTGGAGGACTCGACTTTGGGTTTACGCCGCCGCCTCCTCCCGGTGGATCGCTGAAGGTCGTAACGACGAAACTAAGGCCCGGATATTTGCGCAAGAATGGCGTGCCTTACAGCGCGCGGACGGTGTTGACAGAGTACTTCGACCGGTTTGATCTGCCCGGCGGTGATGCAATTCTGTTAGTGATCTCGGAGGTTGTCGATCCCGAGTATCTGGCGCAGCCATTCTGGACCAGCACGCACTTCAAGAAACAAAACGATGCTTCGGGTTGGAAACCCACTCCATGCGTAGCACGATGAGACGCTCAATCCCAAAAGTGAATAGAATTCGGGGTGGTGACTCAGTTTCATCTGTAGCGGCGGTCTATGACCGCCGGCGATGTCTAAACTGCTGCACTGTCGGCGCTCATAGAGCGCCGCTACAGTTGGGAAACCCCGCAATTTTCAAACTGAGTCACTACCGAATTCTGTGCGCGCTTTCAGTGCTCCTCGTCAGCGCACCACTTTATGCGCAAGGACCCGCGGGCCCAGCGACGCGTGCATTCGACATTGACATCACCGGATATTGGACACCGGCTTTGCACGAAGATGCCCTGGAGCGCGGAAACGGCCCCGAACTCGCCGATTACGGTGGGTTCGCGTTGAATGAAGCAGGCCGGCTGTGGGCGCTATCGTATGACACCTCGCGTTTGACACTTCGCCACCATCAGTGTGAAGCGTACGTTTTGCCTTACCAAATGCGCGCAGTAGGAAACTTCCGAATCTGGGAAGAACGCGATTCCCACACCCAGCGCTTGATCGCGATTCACGTTTGGGCGCAGACCACGGAAGGCCACCGCGTGATCTGGATGGACGACCGCCCGCATCCCCCAGCATGGGCGCCGCATTCGTTCAAGGGCTTTTCGACAGGCCAGTTCGTGGGCAACGCGTTGGTCGTCTACACAACGCACCTCAAACAGGGATGGCTGCGACGGAATGGTTCGCCGGAGAGCGATCAGGCTACTGTCATGGAGTACATCGTTCGCCACGGCGATCATCTGACCGTTACCACGGTTGTTACCGATCCTGTTTTTCTGAGTGAGCCGGAGGTTCGCAGCAACGACTATGTCCGCGAGCCCGGCGACCACCACGCCTGGCTGTATGCGTGCGAGGATGGCGAGCAGATTACAGGGAGAGCGCCTGATGTAGTGCCGCATTACCTGTTTGGCAAACAGCCGTTCGTCAGAGAATACTCGCAGCAATACAAACTGCCTTTGGTCGCAAGCCTGGCTGGAGCGGAATCCATCTATCCCGATTTCGGAGACAAAATCAAAAACGCAACCGAAGCCGACGGCCTTGCGAAACTGCAACCGGAACCCAACCGTCCTTCGCAAACGAGCCGCGCGATCGATCCGGAACCGAAGGACGGCGACATCCACGTTTTTCCAATTCGTGACCATACATATTTATTGACCGGTGATAGTGGAAACATCGTGGTTCAGACGGGCGATCAAGGCGCGTTGGTTGTCGATTCAGGCGCAGGCAAGCTGTCGGACAAAGTCATTGCCGCAATAAACAAATTGAGCGAGCGGCCGATTCAGTTCATTGTCAACACCAGCATGCACGCTGAGCATGTCGGCGGTAATGCCAAACTCGGAGCTGCCGGCACCGATCCTAGCCTGCCGGGTTCTTTCTTTGACCTGCAGTCGCCCGCCGGCGCCACGGGCCAGTTAAACGACCCGGCCCATCATGCGACCGTTATCGCTCAGAACAATGTTACCGTCCGACTGCAGGCCGCCAAGGCGCCCGCCGAGATCGTCCCCGCCGATACGTACCTCGAGGAACGTCGGCGAAAGTTTCACAACGGCGAGTTGATCGAGGTGTTTTACGAACCCAACGCAATCACGGACGGCGACAGCATTCTTCACTTCCGCCGTTCCGACGTGATTGCCGCCGGCGACGTGTTCACCACAACACAGTACCCGTTCATTGACATCAAGAACGGCGGAAGTGTACAGGGCGAGATCAAGGCGTTGAATCACATCCTGAGCCTTACCGGTTACCAACACGAAGGCGAAGGCGGAACCTACATTGTGCCGGGTCACGGCTACCTCTCCGACGAGCATGAAGTCCTGGAGTACCGGGATATGGTGGTTATCATCCGCGATCGCATTCAGGCGTTGATCAATGCGGGCGCCACCTTGGCGCAAGTCAAAGCGGCCCGCCCAACGGCCGACTATGATACGCGCTACGGCGCCAACTCTGGCCCGTGGACAACCGACATGTTCATCGAGGCTATTTACCGCAGCCTGAAGCCTTAACAACGGGATGTATCGCGACACGATATGAGCCTGGCGCTTACTATTTTTCCGCCGGAAAACAGCTCCTCTCCCGCCGGAAAAACTCAGCCCAAAAAAGTGTATTTATTTAATTGACATAACAACGCTTTAAGGCCTATAAGCACAATAGCCAGTATTCCAAAAACCAGGCTCGTGAGGAGGGATCGATGAAACCCGTGAAGTTGGTCCTAATGGCCACGATGATATTGTGTCTGACTTTCGTCGTGACAGCACAAGGACCCCAGACAGGTCAGCCGGCGCAGGTCCAGCCGCAAGCGGATCCGGACCGCGTCGATACAGCGCATCAAGAATTGTTGAATGCCAAAGATAAGGCCGCCGAAGCCAGCAAGCTCACCGAGACCGTGGCTCCAGCGTTGCCGGGCGCCGCAGCTTCTACGGCGCCGATACCACGAAAGAATTTCATCGACGAACACATCTTTGGACGGATCGAGAAGGACAACATCCCGCACGCCCCTCTCGCGAGTGACGAGGAATTTTTGCGAAGGGTGTACGTGGATGCTATCGGCTTTTTGCCGACCCCTGAGAAGATCCGTTCATTCGTCGCCGATACAGATCCGAATAAACGCGATAAGGTGATCGACTCTCTGATCGGCACTGAAGAATTCGCCGACCAGTGGGCCTATTACTACGGCGAACTGTTCCGAACACGAGCCGCGTCTTTCCATTATTGGACCAAAACCTGGCTCAAAGTGGACCGGCCGTATAACGAGGTCTTCGCGGACATGGTGACGCCCACCACCAAGAACGGGAGGGGTCTGCCGACAGCGATGACCCTTTATGATGCGGTTGGCCAAACTGCGGCCCGCGATGGGGCGTTTACCGATCGCAACAATTACAGGGGTCTGAACCGTCTGGACTGGGTTGATGGGATTACCACCGAGATTGGGCGCGTCTTCCTTGGCGTGAGCATCGAGTGCTTCTCTTGTCATAACGGCGCGGGACATACCGACAGCTTCAATATGTTCCTCGGCAGCAGGAAGAGGAGCGACTTCTGGCAGCAGGCGGCGTTCTTCGGAAGGTTGAGGAACATTGGGTCGAGCGACGGCAGCGGCCGCAATTTCTATGGCGAGCAAGCTCAATATGACGACCTCGCCCCAGGATACAACACCGGGGACGACTGGCCCTACTACACTCCCGCAGAGGGTCGCTTCCCGCGCGATGGCAAATCCTACGAACCGGCATTCATCATGACCGGCGAGAAACCGAAACCGGGCGAGGATCCTCGTAAGGCTTTAGGCCGCATATTGCCGAGTCACAT
>QHWY01000061.1:0-794 GCA_003223875.1 Acidobacteriota bacterium
AATGGAGACATCCTCACCAGCGATAACGTTCGGGGCTGGCGCCAGAACTTGCTCGGATTTTATTTCCAGGACGATTTTCAGGCTCGCTCTAATCTGACCTTGAACCTGGGTCTTCGCTATGAGTTTACGACGGTCCCGACCGAGGCGCACGGCAAGCTTGCCAACATCCGGAATCCGTTGACCGTCAAAACACCAACAGTTGGAGAGCCATGGTACCAGGGCTCCTACAAGGATTTTGGGCCGCGCGTTGGTTTTTCTTGGGATCCGTGGTCCAACGGCAAGACAGCGATCCGTGGCGGATTTGGAATGTACTTTGATCATCTGGTGGCGCAACCCCTCAACCGCGCGATGAGCCGTATCCCTCCCTACAGCGTGACCTCCCGGGTTCAGGGGGCCGCAGCTGCCTTTCCCCGGTTGGATCCGAGCCTGTTAACGTCTCCTCCTTTAACTCAAATCGTCAGTTACGGGCTGCAGTACAACATGAAAGACCCCACCAAGGTCGGCTACAACCTCAGCATTCAGCGGCAGCTCGCAACTCAGACCGCGATCACTGTGGCTTATTCGGGAGCCCACTCCTATCACCAGTTGAACGGAAACAACGGGAATAACGCTTTGCCATCGGAAATCCGGAACGGGCGCAAATACTTCGCTCCGGGTTTACCACGCCGAAACCCCAACCTCGGGCAACTCCAGTTCTGGGTTACCCCCGAGGGCAGTTCCCTATATCACTCCTTGCAAGTTGGCCTCAACCGGCGCTTCGGGGCCGGATTGCAGTTGCAAGCTTCGTACACATA
>QHWY01000061.1:826-26630 GCA_003223875.1 Acidobacteriota bacterium
GGAACCGTGCCACAAGACCCGGACGATTGGAGGGCCGACTGGGGCCTCGCGGGCATTGACATCCGCAACTACTTCTCCCTGAACTACACCTACGATCTGCCGTTCGCACGGAACATGACCGGAGCCGCTGGAAAAGTCATTGCTGGCTGGCAGATCAACGGGATTCTCACTCTGGCCGGCGGTACTCCCATTACGATCCTCTCGGGGTTTAATCGTTCGCGCAACGGAGCCAGCGGAACCCAAATAACGGATCGTCCGGATTTGCTTCCTGGCTTTAGCAACAACCCGGTGAAAGGCGTTTCCAAGGGCTGTCCCGGCGTTCCCGCCGGCACGAAGTTGGGAACTCCCGACATGTACTTCGATCTCTGCGCCTTTGCTCTACCGGAAGCAGGAACTTACGGCAACTTGGGGCGCAATACCGTCATCGGCCCGGGCCTGGCGAACTTCGATTTTGCGCTTGTCAAAAACATCTCGTTCCTGGAAAGCAGAAGCATCCAGTTTCGTGCGGAGGCTTTCAATCTATTCAACCACCCGAGCTTTAACCGGCCCGGAGCTCTTCAGGAGGGTGTCAAGCTCTTTAACCCTTTCGGTGAGCGGATCCCTACCGCCGCCACGATTCGAAGCACCCTAACGGATTCGCGCCAGATCCAGTTTGGCCTGAAGTTCACCTTCTGACCGGCCCACGAGCAAAACAGAGGGAGGTGCTGATCAAGCGAATCATTTTTTGAACGCCTTCGTCGTGAAGCGGACTTCCTTTCGTGAGACTGCTGTTCGCGCGAGCCGCTTTTTTTATAAGCACTAGGCCGGCCAGGAAGAGCCGGAGCCGAGGCCTAGATGCCTGTCATTTTTGTTTCGGATTTGTAAGTCAGTCTGATTCGAAAGGAGCGGAGTATGGCAAGAGGAACGGGTGTCGGTCTGCGTGTGTTGGGAGGGTCCGTAACAGCGATTGTTGCATTGATCGCATTGGGAACCTGTCTGAGTCTTGCTCAGACTTCCACTGCAACTATTTTGGGTACCGTGAAGGACACCTCGGGGGCGCTGGTGCCGGGAGTGAGTATCACCGTCAAGCATACCGAGAGTGGCCTGACGCGGACTGTCGTGAGCGGCGAGCGCGGCGCCTACACTGCGCCGTTACTTCCCGTGGGCGCGTATGAGATCACCACAACGATGCCGGGCTTCAAGCAGGTGGTCCGGAGCGGGATCAATCTGGTTGTCGGTCAAGAAGCGGTGGTGGATCTGACGCTGGAAGTCGGAGCCAACGCCGAGCAAGTAACGGTTAGCGAGGAGGCTCCTCTGGTGAACACAACGACGAGTTCCACTTCAGGAGTGATCACCGAGCAACAGATAAAGGAGTTGCCCCTGAACGGCCGCAGCTTCGATCAACTGATCACGCTCAATGTCGGGGTTTCCAATGCCACTTCGAATACGCTCGACAGTGGCGCCTGGAACATGTTCTCGGTGGCGGGGAAGCGGCCGGAAACCAACCGGTTCGTCATCAACGGAATCGACTGGGTTGGAGGGTCCGCGACCGGCCAGTTCATTACGCCGGAGGGAGCCAGCCGGCAATTGCTGGGGGTGGAAGCGGTTCGGGAATTCAACGTTCTCACCGACACCTACAGCGCCGAGTATGGAAAACGGGCCGGAGGACAAATCAACATCGTGACCGCCTCCGGAACCAACCAACTGCACGGATCCGCGTTCGAGTATCTGCGCAACAGCGCGTTTGACGCTCGCAACTTCTTCGATCAAACCATCGGCACTCCTCCGTTCAAACGTAATCAATTTGGAGGGTCACTGGGAGGCCCGCTCAAGAAGGACAAGATGTTCCTGTTCGGGACCTATGAAGGGTTCCAGGAGCGGTTATCGCGTTCGAGCGCCTCGGTTGTGCCTGGCGCCTTCGCCCGCAAAGGTCTTATGCCGGATGGTTCGCCGGTTCCCAATCTGAAGCCGGAAATGTTGAAGTACGCGAACGCCTTCTGGCCGGCGCCCAGTACTCCCGACCGTTCTGATGGAACCGCCATCGCGTACGCGAATCCGCCGTCGTCGATCGGGGAACATTTTGGCCTCACGCGCTTTGACCAGGTCATCTCCAGCATGGATTCGTTCTCGGCAAACCTCACCGTCAACAATGGCCTCAGGACCAACCCGTGGGGAGGAGGAGGCGGGGGTGCCCCGAATTTCAAAAGTGTCTCCGACGTACACGCTCAAACACTCAGCTTGAAGGAAACGCATGTTTTTTCCCCCAGTCTGGTGAATATCGCGACCCTGGGGTACGCCGGGACGTTCGCAACCCTGGTCAACGCTCCCGCCGTACCGATGCCCGCGGACATCGCGTTTCTCGAGGGAGGTAATCCCGGCAGCGTTGTTATCGGGGGAGGGATCAGCGCGGCCAACCCGTCCGCGGTTGGGGGCATACCCGGCAACAACCCCACGACAGGCATCCGACATTACTTCACCTACTCGGATGACCTGCGCTTCGTCAAAGGCAAGCACTCCTGGAGCATGGGAGCTTGGATTCTGAAGGCGCAACAGAACCAAGCTGGGGTGGCCTTGTCATCGGCGGCAAACGTCGCCTATCCGACCGTGCTGGCATTTCTCCAGGATCGGCCGAACAACGCTATCGTGACGCGGAATCCGGTCCCGCTGGGCTTCCGCACCACGGAAGGCGCCTGGTACGTCCAGGATGACATGAAGCTGCGGTCGAATTTCAGCTTGCGCCTGGGGTTGCGGCACGAGATGACCAACGGATGGAACGAGGCGGCGGGCCGGTGTGCGAACTACAGGTATGATCCCGGCTTTGTGATCCAAACCAATCCGCTCATCGGGAAATCATGCATCGATCAGAACCACGCTAAGCTGTTGTTGCAGCCGCGGGTGGGCCTGGCCTGGGACCCGACAGGCACGGGAACCTGGTCGGTGCGGGCAGCCTTTGGAATCCACAACGATCTCCTGGATAACCTCGGGATCCGAGTCCACCCCGGAATGCCACCGTTCGCTGCCCGCGAGTCGCTGCCGGTGACTCCAGCGACCGGGTTCCTTCCTCTCCTTCCGCTGAAGAAGAATGTCCCGCTGCCGCCCACGTGCGGCCCAGGGATATCTGCACCGTGCGGGCTTTATCAACCATCGGGTTTCGATCCGAACATGTTCACACCTACTGTTCAGATATGGGACCTAACGTTGGAACGCCAGCTTGCCAAAGACCTCGTGCTTTCGGTCGGCTACGTCGGCAGCCAGTCCTACCATACCAATCTCACGATGAATACCAATGCATCCCCGCCCGAGGTGTGCCAGAACCCGCAGGGATGCCGAAGCGGCGGCGTTCTCGCAGCCAGCCAGACCGCTATTGTTCCGCAAGGGACCACCTACATGCCGTCCAGGCCTTCGGTCGTGGTCAACGGAGTCAATCTAGTCCAGCGCCCGAACCCGTACGTGTCCTACACCCAGTCCTGGTTTGGCTGGGGTACCGCCAGCTATCACGCGGTGAATGTATCTGTAATCAAGCGCGCGGCACGCGGGCTGACGTTCAAAGCGAATTACAGCTATTCGAAGGGGCTGGATTTGAACTCCGCCATCCTGGCGCCCTCCGGCGAAAATGAGCCACCGAACCTTTTCAGTCCTTACAATCGCCGCCTGAACAAGGGGGTCGCCGCCTACAACCTTGCACACCAGTTCAACACAAACTTCAGCTATCAGTTGCCGTTCGGGAGCGGGCAGCGCTTCGGCAGCGGTGCTAGCGGGTGGTTGAACCGATTGATTGGGGGTTGGCAATGGAATGGGATCGTTACCGCTCAGAGCGGATTTCCTTTTACGCCTTTGATCGGCTTCGATAATACCGGCATCGGCGACGGAGCGCTCGTCGACGTACCCAACAGGAATCCGGACTTCAAGGGACCGGTGATTTTGGGGACAGTGGACCATTGGTTCGATCCTCGTGCCTTCACGGTGCCGATTGCGGGCACCTTCGGGAACGTGGGGCGCAGTACTTTCCGTGGCCCGGGCCTGTTCAACGTCGACACGTCCTTGTTTAAGAGGATTCCCATCCGAGAGAGCGTGACTTTGCAGTTCCGCGCGGAAGCGTTCAATGTTTTGAATCACGTGAATTTCGCGTTCCCGAATCAGGTGGTCTTCGGGGGCAACAGCGCTAACTATGGTTACAGCGAGTCGGCCGGCGAGATTACAAATACAGCCACCACCTCGCGGCAAATCCAGTTCGCGCTGAAGTTGCTGTTCTGATAATTCGGGGACAGTAAGCAATTTCTCCACTTCAGAAATTGCTCACTGTCCCCGAATTTCCAAGGGGCTAAACGAGCCCTCCGTCCCAGAGCCGTTCGAGAAAGCCCTTCCACGGAAGAATCCGGATGCCCGTGACAGTGCGCGGCCGCGGTTCAAGACTCACGACAATATAGTTCTTGAGCAGAGCTTCTTCCTTCAATGCTCGAATACCACGCAGGTCACGCTCGCCGACCGGATCCTTGGACTTGACTTCAATTGCGGTCGTGCCCGCCAGCACGAAATCCACTTCGAAATTTGATGTGGAGCGCCAGTACGCGAGCGGTCCGGCGCCGGTGTAGTCGATGTATGTACTAAGCTCATGAAAGATGTAGCTCTCGAATGCTTCGCCGAACTCCGGCGAGCGCCGGGCGAGGCCGGTTCGATGCTGAAGGCGCCGGACCACACCGCAATCAAAAAAGTAGTACTTCGCCGTGCCGATCGCCTTGCGCGTCCGCGTCCGGGTCCATGCCGGAACAAGCCGCGCCACGAGCGTGTCTTCAAGAATGTGGAAATACTCGCGGACGGTGCTGATCGGCGTTTGAGCGTCGCTGGCAATTTGCGAAAAGTTCAACATCGTGCCGTGGCATAACGCAGCAACCTCCAGAAACCGGCTGAACGCCGGAACGTTTCTCGTCAAAGCTTCCGCCGCGACCTCTTCTCTTAGGTAGGCGCCAACGTAAGCGCCGAGATCGGCCCTGGGGTCTGTGGAGAAGTAGATGGACGGCAGGAGTCCGCGATCCAATGCGCGTTCCAGCACGAATTCGTCGCCGAGTTCCCGATAGATAAACGGATGCAGAGTACGGGTCGGAGCCCTGCCACCGAGGAGATTGACGCCTCCCCTTCGCAGCTTGCGGGCGCTCGATCCCGTGAGCACGAAGTGGATACTTCGTTGTTCAATGAGCCGGTGTACCTCATCGAGCAATTCGGGCAGCTTCTGAATCTCGTCCACAACGACCAGCCGGTCGCCCCTTTCCAGTTCCTCGCCAAGGCGCGCCGGCCGGTGGCTGAGGGTCCGGAAGACATCACCATCGAGCAAGTCATAGACTTTCGCCGAAGGCAAGGCACGATGGATCAAGGCGGTCTTACCCGTCTGGCGCGGACCAAAAAGGAAAAGCGATTTCCGCCGCGAGAGCCCGGCGATGTCGAGGGCCCGCGGAACGTAGCGCGAATCGGCCATTAACATCAATCATGTCAATAATCATGATAAATGGCAACATTCCCGTGAGGTGATCCAGACCAAAACCTGTGGGCCTTTACCGGGTTCTTATAAATTTTACAAATCCGCGAAGGCGCACCGCATGACGCAGATCGTGTGTTACGATGCGTGGGTCGTCTTTTTTCAACTACGGGGATTGACTGGCCAGAAATACTGTATTCACCGTATTTTTCCCAGCGCAGTAGACAGCAATAATCTTGTACTGGCCCTATGTACTCACGGTCCTCATTATTTGTGCTTGCGATCGGCTTCAGCATACTGATTGTGCTGATTGCCTTCCTGGGCTTCGGTGCGATCCGCAGAGCCGACGCCATATACCGGGATATGCGTGCCGCGCAGGATGCGTACGTACAAGCGGAGACGTTCAGGCGCGGCATTGCCACCGACGTGTACGTGGCCGATATCCTCCTGCGCGACTATCTGCTCGATCCTTCTCCCCAAAGTGCTCCCCATCATCGCCAGCAACTACTCGTTATTCGCGAGTCCCTGCAGCAGCGTCTGGACGAACTCTCAAAACTGGTCCCGGAGAACGACAGTCCCGAATTGAGCCGGCTTCAGACCGAGGTCGAAGCGTACTGGGATTCCCTCGACCCTATTTTCGAATGGACCGCGAAGGAAAAGTCAGAGCGAAGCTGGAGCGCGCAAGGTGCTGCCGCGGCGCGAAGCAGTCGTGAGTCTTGCGCGAGAGATGGCAAGAATGAATGCCGAAAATCTCGACCGGGAAAGACAGAGATTGCAGACCAGCCAGGACGTGCTTCACCGATTTCTTCTTCAGATGATGACGGTTGCACTGATCCTCGGAACTTCGGTCGCGCTGCTGACGACGTATCGTGTTTTGGTGCTCGAACGGCGGCATGATGCGCAGCGTAAGCAGATCGAAGAAACCCAGAACAACCTTCGCCGTCTCTCTCACCGGCTCGTTCAAGCGCAGGAATTGGAGCGGACATCCCTTTCCAGGGAGCTGCACGACGAGGTGGGCCAGATGATGACGGCGCTCGGAATGGAGTTAAGGAACCTGGAAACGTTGCGCGATTCGAACCCCGCTGCGTTCGAGAAGCGGATGGAAGAGATCAAGCGGTTGAATGCGGACGCCATGCGCGCCATTCGCGATCTCGCCATGGGGCTGCGGCCATCGATGCTGGATGATCTCGGACTCGAAGCCGCGCTCGAGTGGCAAGGCCGCGAATTTTCACGACACACGGGCGTCCCTGCCATTGTCCAGGTCAACAGCGCACTGGACGAGCTATCGGAATCTCAGCGTACTTGTATCTATCGTGTGGTTCAGGAGGCACTGACGAACTGCGCACGGCATGCAAACGCCAGGAACGTCCGGGTCTCCGTCTGTAACGAGAAAAGCGGCATCGTCGTTGTCGTGCGGGATGACGGAGTCGGCTTCAGTCCATCCTTGCGCGGCGGTCTTGGTCTTTTGGGAATTCAGGAACGGGTCGAGGCCCTCGATGGAAAATTGCATATCTCTTCCTCGGTCGGTAAAGGAACAACGGTCAAAGTGGAGATTCCTGCCGCGGTGGCCGCATGAAACGAATTCGTATTCTGATTGCGGACGATCACGGAATTGTCCGAAAAGGCCTGCGGTTGCAACTGGAACAGAACGACGCGTTCGAGATCGTCGGCGAAGCCGCGGAGGGACGAGAAGCCGTACGGTTATCCGAAGAACTGCTACCGGACGTCGTCATCATGGATATCGCCATGCCGAATCTAAACGGCATCCAGGCGACGGCGCAGCTCGTCAAGAAGAATCCTCAAATCGGAGTCATCATCTTGAGTATGTACTCGGATGAAACGTACCTGACGGAGCCAAGGGTTACCTGCTCAAAGAAAGCGCGGATCGAGACCTCGACAGGGCTGTCGACGCTGTAGCTCACGGCAAGCCATTTTTCAGTCCGGCCATCGCAAATACGCTTCTCGAGGATTACATGCGCGAGCTGCAACAGCGCGGGCTCGAGGATTCTTACGATTTGCTCACGGATCGCGAGAAGGAGATACTTCAGTTGCTGGCAGAAGGCCGATCCAACAAAGAGGTCGCCTCCATGCTCAACCTCAGTACCAACACGGTGGAGACACATCGCACGCGAATCATGCAGAAGCTCGACCTCCATAGTGCCGCAGAAATCGTTCTGTATGCAGTCCGCAAGAGGATCATTTCCTAACCCCGTAACCTCATTCCCTGGCCAAAATACAGTCGCCGCTGTATTTCCTGGCTTCAACGCAGCCTGCATACTCGTGAAGCATTAGAACGGAAGAAGGAGTTTTGATATGCGTACGACGGCCGTTGAGAGCACAGACTACAGCAACTTTTTTCGGACCTTGTCCGCCGCGAAACAACGTGTGCTGATGTTGGATTATGACGGGACTGTGGCTCCATTCTCGCGCGACCGGCGGAGAGCTTCACCGTATCCAGCTGTTCCCGAATTGTTGGCCGAAATTATGAGCACGTGCGAGACACGGCTGATCATGGTGAGCGGCCGTTCAGCCCGCGACATCCCGCGACTGCTCAGAATCCAGCCGCCACCGGAAATCTGGGGGAGCCATGGTGTGGAACGGCTATATCCGGACGGCCGGTACGAAGAGATCGATGTTAGCGACGAAGCGGTTCAGGCGCTCGGAGAAGCAGAGCTGCGTTTAGATGAGCAATGTCTCGGGCCTCATATTGAGGTCAAGCTCGCTGCTGTCGCTGTGCACTGGAGAGGTTTGGACTCCTCCGAGGTCTTGAAAGTCCGCTCGCGCGCTTACCGGACATTGGAGCCTATGACTTTTCGGGCGGACCTGACGCTGGCGGAATTCGATCAAGGCGTTGAGCTCCGGCTTCGGTCGGCCAACAAGGGCGAAGCTGTCCGTCACTTTCTTCAAGATATCGATCGCAGGATACCGGTGGCATATCTCGGCGACGACGTAGACGACGAAAACGCATTTCGTGTTTTGAATGGCCGCGGCTTGACCGTTCTCGTCAAGCCGAAGTGCCGATTTACAGCCGCACAAATGTGGTTGAGGCCTCCTGCTGAATTAATCGGGTTCCTGAATGATTGGAAGCTGGCTTGCCGAGGCAAATCATGAATACGTCACAGCGCTTGGTTGTCGTTTCCAATCGCCTGCCCGTAACCGTGCGCTCCACTGGAATCAACATTTGCCTGGAAGCGAGTGGAGGAGGACTCGTCAACGCGCTCACACCCATTCTTGAAGTGACTGGCGGATGCTGGGTCGGTTGGACGGGTACTGATTTTCACGAGACGCTCATTGAATCGTTAGAGCAGTGGTCTTCGGAGCGGAATTACAACCTCCAACCCGTGTTTCTGACACCCGCCGAGAACGCCGCTTACTACCGCGGCTTCTCGAACGAAATCATCTGGCCTTTGTTTCACGGCCTGTCTTCGCGCTGTCAATTCGACTCGACATATTGGACCGGCTATCGCGCGGTCAATCGAAAATTTGCGGATGGCGTAGAACGTGTAGCAGGGAACCGCGATTTCATATGGGTGCATGATTACCACTTAATGATGCTGGCTCAAGACCTACGCTTTCGCGGACTCCGGCAGCAGCTTGCCTACTTTCATCACATCCCTTTTCCGCCGCCCGATACATTCGAGACGCTTCCGTGGCGTTCCGAAGTGCTGCGGGCTCTGCTGTGCTTCGATCTGCTTGGGTTTCAAACGCCGCGTGATCGCCGGAACTTCATCGAGTCGCTTCATCGTTGCTTACCGGGCGTTCAGGTGTCCGGAGTAGGCGAAAGATTGCGCGTGCGATTTGAAGACCACTGGTCGAGCATCGGCACGTACCCGATCAGCATCGACTACGCAGCTTTGGCCGCGGAGGCAACCGGACCGGACGTGACGGCGGCGGCCGAAAAGATACGGCAAGGATGCTCGGGCACCGCCATTATTCTCGGTGTCGATCGCTTGGACTACACCAAAGGAATTCCGGAGCGCTTGATCGCGTTTCAGAGCTTACTGCAGTCGAATCCTGGAATGCGTGGCCGACTCACCATGATTCAAATCGTCGTACCGAGTCGCGAGGACATTCCGGAATATATGCAACTACGGCTGCGTATCGAGCGATTAGTAGGCTGTATTAACGGTGAATACGGCAGCCCAGGATGGGTGCCTATCCAATATTTCTATCGAGCCTTCTCCCGCACCGAACTCATCGCATTTTATCGGGCAGCCCACGTTGCGCTCATTACGCCGTTAAAAGATGGCATGAATCTCGTTGCGAAAGAATTCTGCGCATCCCGGATCGATAATCGTGGCGTGCTCGTACTCAGTGAATTCGCCGGAGCAGCGGCAGAATTTCGAAATGGAGCGTTGTTGGTGAATCCCTACGACACGGAAAGAGTGGCAGAGGTCGTGGCTCTTGCTCTTCAGATGACTGAGTCCGAGCAATGCGCGCGCATGGAACTGATGAGATCCCACATCCAATCGAATGATGTCTTTCGCTGGTCTGAATCAATCCGGACGGAAAATACAGCGTCTCCGCCGGCTGACTACCAGAGGCAAAAAGCGGCGCTCCAGTATGCGGCCGGCCTGCTGCGGTAAAGACATTAGCTCTCAAAAGGTAAATGCGAGCTGGCCCAAGTATCGGTACGTTGTGTTCGCCCCTCGCTGGACCGGAACGAAGAATTGGACCGCGGGATCATTGGCGCGGCGCGCATTTTGAATGAAGAACAGGTTCTGCCATTGCAGCGCTCGCGTCAGGCCTAAGTCGAAACGAAGCGCATGGACGGCAATATTTGTGGTCGCGCCGGTTCCGAGATCATCATCCGTGAATTGGGCGATGATGGAATTCGCATCCTTAATAGCGTACTGGTAGAGAAAACGTACATTACCGAATTGGCGCACTTGGCCCAGATTGGCGGAAGCCATCATCGCATCGCGTAGCCGTCCGGCGCCGACATTGCGAAGCGCCTGGAAGTCCACGAAAAATGGCATCTCTTTCCCTCCTATTTTGATCCCGCTGTTCGTCAGGCGATACGCGATCCGGCCGACTTGATAGTGGCTCGCAGTGTAAATCGTTCCGCCGGGCGTTGTGGTTGCGTTCCCCACGGTGCTGATCGGTCCCGATAATGTCATTCCAATGGTGTTGCCGATAACAACGGCGACTCCGGCAGGATTTGTGGCAAGGACGATCTGGTTTGGATTGCGGTACAACTGAATGTCCGCTGTCGCCTGGTGGGTCCATCGCATTCCCAGATCTCCCGCGAGGATCAGACCGGGATGGAACAAATTCGCATCCCGCACCTTCTTACCTATTGGATATCCAGAGAGTACAAAGGGTGAACTCGACGCGAGAATCGGTACGTTCGGATTACTGAGGAAATACTCTGCGGACCGGAATTCAATCGTCTTCAAAGCTTTCGAGCCGAGAGCCACGCTTGCCGTTTGTTGGAAGCCGTTGAAACGAACGTCGTCGTCCCACAAGAAACGCATATTGTCCGCAAAGACTTCTTCCAATCGTCCGCCGCGCAATGAGACTTTCGCCGTCGGATGGTAATCGACATACCCCTCCGCGATCGAAAAAGGATGTTTGGCAGCCATTCCAGCAAAGTCCTGATCGTTCGTGATCTGGTTGTTGTACGGAGCAGTCGAGAGTTGGATATGAAAGCGGAATTTCGGATCGATATCCTTGTCCACATTCAGGCGAAGTCGATAACGGCCGCGGATGTTTTGTAGCGGGCCGGCAATATTATTGCCTGTACGAGCCTGAACGTCCGCCCGAAGACGAAAATCCCCGCTGAACTTGAAACCGGCAAGACCGCCGGCAACCGACTCGAGCCGTTTGGAAACATCCTCCGCGGACGGCACCGGCGTCTGCGCTTGAGCGACTGGAGAGCCAACAGCGGGTACCACAGCCGGAATATTCAATGCATTCTGCAGCCGTTCGATCTGCCGCTGTTGTTCAGCGATGAGCGTTCGCAGAGCGGAAATCTCCTCCATTACAGCTTCCATTGAAACCGGCTTTTCTTCGGTCGCCTCGACGGGACCCGGCACAAGTAGCGCAAAAGCGACCACAACCAGCAGGTCCGTTTTCATCCTCAATCCTCCCATGTTCGGTTTCCTCCCAACACCGTAATTGATGACCGCACACCTACATTACCGGGTTTTCAACATTCCGATAGGGGCCACGATCGGAATTCACAATAAATTCACCGAATCGTGAAATGCATGTAACACCGCTAAGGAGCGGGCATCTCCTCAATTTCTCCGACGATTCATTTACTAGTAACAAAATTGAAAACTATTCGGTGGAAATTGGCGGGGTATCGAGACACACTCAACCGGAGGACACGATGAATTCTCAAGATGCAATGGTAATTCCAGTCCGCGTTGCAGAGACGATCATCGACGAAATCGATGAAATGTACGATCAGATCACTAAGCGCGCATACGAGATCTTCTGCCAGCGTGGTGGAACCGCGACTTTGGACCTTGAAGATTGGCTCACGGCCGAGCGGGAGTTACTGTTCAAACCGGAAGTAGATGTCGAGGAGAATGATCGCACGATTAAAGTCAGGGTCCGTCTTGGCAAAGTCCGTCCCTTTGACGTGCAGTTGCTGCTGACTCCAGATGCAATGGTGATTCAGGGCGAGCACGGCCCGATACCCAAAAAAGTGTTCCGTACGGTTCAGTTTCCAAGGCGGATCGATGTTGGAAAAGCAGACGTCAAATATGAAAACGGCTGTCTCGTCCTTACTGCTTGAATTCCTCCTGTAACAAGACTTTAATAATCCAGTAACATAAACGTCATTCACCGGAGCTATATTCAGCCGCTTTCATGCCGACAATCGCTGCCATTGATGTCGGAACCAACGCTATTCGTTTGAGTATTGCAAACGTGAACGGTGACGGCGGATATCAGACGGTTTACAACGTCCGCGCACCGGTGCGCCTCGGCCAAGATGTCTTTACGAAGGGCGCCATATCCGCGCACACCATCGATAAGACGGTAGAAGCGTTTACGGAATTTAAACAGAAGTTGGAAGAACACGCCGTTGCCCACGTAAAGGCCGTCGGTACCTGCGCGCTGCGCGAAGCGATCAATCGGGATGCCGTCCTGAAAGCGGTGAATAAGGCCAGCGGGATCGATATTTCGATCATCGGCGCGGAAGAAGAAGCACGACTTATTCATCTAGCTGCAAAAGCAACGGTCAATCTTAAGAACAAAGTGGCGCTGCTGGTGGATGTCGGCGGTGGAAGTGTTGAAGTCGTCTTGGCGGACGACACCACGGTCCTTTGCACCGAAAGTTACGCCATGGGCAGTGTGCGGCTGTTGAAAATTCTCGACGAGAAGGCAGGCGAGGAACGATTCAACCAGTTGGTCACGGAATATGTCGATGCGACGCAGCGCCGGCTCCAGCAGGAGATCGGAGACCAGAAAATCGATGTTTGTGTCGGTACTGGGGGAAGTATCGAATCCTTAGGCGAGCTGCGGAAAGAATTGTTCGATAAGAACAGCAGCCAAAGAGTGACTGCGGAAGAACTGAAGGGCCTCGTCAAAAAACTTCGCGCAACAAGTGTTGAGGAACGGATTCGGGATCTGCGTCTTCGTCCCGATCGCGCGGACGTGATTTTTCCAGCGGCGATTGTTCTCCACAAAATTGTGCAACAAGCGGGTGTCGATGAAGTTGTCATTCCGGGAATCGGACTGAAGGACGGCGTTTTGTTGGAACTGTTGTCTCAATTGCGAGATCGAGAGAAAAACGTCCACCGCGAGCAGGTGATCGAGTCGGCGCGACGTTTGGGCAAGAGGTATTTTTTCGAGGAGAAACATGCGACTACGGTCTCGAGACTCGCGTTGCAGATTTTTGACCAGACTACTTCTTTTCACGAACTGGACTCCGAAGCGAGATTGGTTCTGGAAGTCGCCGCCCTTCTGCACGACATCGGCCACTATGTGAACGTATCCAATCACCACAAGCACACCTTCTATCTCATTCAAGCCAGCCCTTTAGTAGGATTGACCCAACTACAAATGGACTTAGTCGCGAACGTGGCGCGGTATCACCGGAAGTCCGCTCCTAAGATGCAGCATAAGCCGTACGAAGATCTGTCACCCAAACACCGGTTAACGATTTCCAAACTGGCGGCAATTTTGCGGCTGGCCGACGCATTGGACCACGAGCATGCTTCAACCGTGGAAACCGTCGAGGTGGAGTGCAAGCGGCCTCGATTCCTGTTTCGCCTTAAGGGTAAGGGAGACATGTTGCTGGAAAAATGGGCGCTCGTGAACAAGCGCGATCTATTCGAAAGTGTATTCGACGCGAATGTCGTCGTGGAGGACCTCGCAAGTTAATGACAGACACGCCAGATAAATCATCGATGGCCGGAAAGCTCGTTGCTGTCGAAGGACTCGATGGCTCGGGCAAATCCACCCAAGTGTATTTGCTCAAGCGCTGGCTCGAACTCGATGGATACAAAGTGTTTTTTACCGAGTGGAACTCTTCGGCCATCGTCCGCAAGGCCACGCGAAAGGGAAAGAAGCGACAGCTTTTGACGCCGACGACATTCTCACTGATCCACAGCACGGATTTTGCCGACCGCTACGAAAGACAGATCCTTCCGTTGCTGAATGCGGGATACATCGTGTTGGCCGACCGATACGTCTATACGGCTTTTGCGCGTGATGCCGTGCGCGGATGCGATCGCGGATGGATTCGCAAACTCTACAGCTTCGCCCGGAAACCTGATGTGACCTTCTATTTTGACGTGCCGCTAAAGACCGCGCTGGCTCGAATCCTCGACGGACGGACGCGCGTGAAGTATCACGAAGCCGGCATGGACATGGGCTATTCGAAAGACCCGTACGAGAGCTTCCGAATATTCCAAGGGAAGATCTATGCCGAATACCGGCGCATGGTCCATGAATATGACTTTACGAAGATCGACGCGACGGAGGCTCCGGACGTTCAACAAGGAAAATTGCGGGAGATACTCGAGACGAAGATCGACCTGCCACGCTACCGCTGGCAGGGCCCCGTATACCCTCAACACACCGAATAGTCATGAGCGGAGCGAATGCAAGCCCGACAGGGCGCAGCCATTAATAAGATGAGCGAAGCGCAAGGCCGACAGACCGCAGCCGTAAACAATGCAAGCGCGACAGCGCGCAGCGATTAATAAAATGCTGAAACCCAAACGATTCTACGGTAAAGGAATCCCGGGAGTAGCTCTCGATCAACTGAGAGGGCAGCTCATCGTCGTCGAAGGCTCCGATGGCTCGGGCCGTTCCACACAAATCGATCTGCTACGCAACTGGCTGGAGCGGCGCGGCTATCCAACCGTGAACGTCGGCTTAAAGCGATCGATGCTGGTCAGCCGCGAGCTTGAACAGGCGATGCGCGGGAATATTCTCGGCACCCGGACTCTTAGCCTGTTTTACGCAACAGATTTTGCGGACCAACTCGAGAATCGCATGATGCCGGCGTTGCGTTCGGGTTTCATCGTCCTGGCGGATCGCTACATCTACACTCTGATGGCGCGCGCTATTGTGCGAGGCGTCGAGCCCGCGTGGATTCGAGACGTCTATAGTATCGCGCTGGTACCGGACGCGGTCTTTTATCTGGCGGTCAGCCCGAAGATCCTCGTTGAACGAAATCTGCGAAAGCACGCGGTGTTGGACTATTGGGAATCGGGTATGGACATGCGGCACTCATCCAATATGTACGCCAGCTTTATCGAATATCAACGCCTGATTCAAAAGGAATTCAAAGCCATGCAGCAACACTACGGCTTTGAGAGTATCAACGGAAATCGGTCGCCTCGCGCCATCCAGAAAGAGCTGCGCGCACATATCGAGGTAATCCTGAACGGAAAGTCAGGTCAGATTGAAGAGGAACGTAATGACTCAAACAGTACGCAAAGAATTGCTCGGTCAACTACAACACTTGCGGACGGAGGCAAAGGACATCAGTCGCGTGTATCTGGCGAACCTCCAACGCGACATCGTGCAACTCATCGATTTTCTGAATGAAAGCCCAAACCACGGCGGGAGGACGAAAAATTCGCGCTCCACTAATTCGGTACTTCTGCGTATGAAGGAAACACTCGACAACATTACCGTGAAGCCGGGGAAGGGGCGGCGGAAGGACTTGCGGAGGATCGAACAGGCAGTTCGGTCGATGCGGAAGATTGCATTGGCGGATCGAAAAGATCCCTGATGGAAATCTACATTCTCCGTCACGGAATCGCGGTCGACAGAGGTACACCGGGCTATAAGAAGGATGGCGACCGGCCCTTGACCGAGGATGGAATAGAAAAGATTCGCCAGGTCGCCGAGGCGATGCTGGCTATGGAGCTGAAGTTCGATCTCATTCTCTCCAGTCCATACGTGCGGGCGGCAGAGACCGCCAAAATCGTTGCGGGGGAATTGGATGAAGAAGTAACGTTCACGAACTTTCTTCTGCCGGAGGGAAATCCTCTCGAACTCATTCGAGAAATCAACGACAACAAACCTCAGAGCGTGTTATTGGTTGGTCACGAACCGGATTTGAGCCGGCTGATTTCTCTTCTAATAAGCGGCGACAGCGAGGCCGCAATTGAATTGAAGAAAGGCGGGCTGTCGAAGCTGACCGCCGAGAAGCTCATGTTCGGACAATGCGCAACTCTTCATTGGCTGCTCACGCCCAAACAACTGCGTTCCTTGCGCTAGCCTTGGTACGATTGCCGGAGGCTTACGTGCGGCACGACAGCTTAATAGAAGCTGGCGCGCCAGGGCGTCAGTTCGGCGGAACGATTCGGCCGGACTGACCACCCCGTCCGCTCCTTCAAAGGTGGCTTCGCGATATTTTATTGATGTCGCGTCCACCCCTCCTCTGCGAGGAGGGGAATAGCTTACATCGCCATGCGAATCGTGAAGATCGAGCCGGAACCAACCCGGCTCGTGACGGTGATGGTTCCGCCCTGGCTTTCGATGGCATGTTTCACGATGGAGAGTCCAAGACCCGTTCCGCCGGACTCGCGTGTTCGCGACTTATCCACGCGATAAAACCGTTCGAAAATTCTCTGCAACTCGTCGGATGGAATTCCGTGTCCGGAATCCGCAACGGAGAGATTCAAAGTGCCGTTTTGTTGTTCGGCTGAAATGCGAATCGTGCCTCCCGGCCGGTTGTAATGAATGGCATTGTCGATCAAGTTGGAAACGGCGGTGGAAAGGCGCGATCGATCGGCTTGAATTTCAACATCGGGACATTCGACAGAGACATTTATGTTGCGCTCGCGGATCGCGTTCTTTCGCGATTCGATCTGTTCATCGACGATGCGACGAACCGAAACACGCTCCATGGTGGCTGGCACCTCCGCCTCTAGACGAGCAAGAGTCAACAGATCGTTGACGAGCGCTTCGAGGTATCTTGCATTGGTCTCGATGGTCCTCAGAAAGTCCGGTGCAATTTGCGGATCGTCTTTTGCCCCGGCAATAAGCGTTTCCGCGTACCCGCGAATCGAGGTCAAGGGTGTTTTGAACTCATGAGAGACATTGGCTACGAAATCGCGCCGCATCTTCTCGGTACGGCGAATGTCGGTCAGATCGTGAAACACCACCACAACCGACTCCACTTCGCCGGAGCGATTCGGCACCGGAGCAACATTCGCCTGGACAACACGACCCGGACCCACCGGCATTTCAAGCACTCGGGGCTCTCCGCCCGCCAGGACTTCACCGACCGCGTTCTCCAAATCGGGACTGCGAAAGACTTCGAGCGGCGTTTTGCCGGTCACAGCGCGGTCCGTTCCAAGCAGCGCCCCAATGGAAGTATTCGTCAAAGTGATTCGGCCGGTCTGATCCAGTACCATCACACCCTGTCCCATGGCTTCGAGAATCGATTCCAGACGCTGCTTTCCTTGGGATAATTCCGTCATCTTGCCGCTCAGATTCTGCGCCATTGTATTTAAGGATGTTCCCAGCGCCGCGATCTCCTCATCGCCACTGATAGGGAGTCGCATGTCGAGATTGCCCGCCGCGAGTTTCTTTGAAGCGGTAGAGATTTCACGGAGTGGACGCGAAACCAAACCGAACACGATGTAACCGAAGACCAGCGTGAGCCCAAGCGCGATTAGCATAGCTACAGCCAACTTGGATCGGAGGTCTCGGATGAAGGCATCCACGGAGTCCAGCGGCATCGCAACGCGCAAAATGTATGGGTCCAGCCGGCGCGCGACATATATGAATTGGACATTCAGCGTGTCGCTCCGTCGAATGGCGGAACCGGTTCCCTCGCGCACAGCCTGTTGGACCTCGGGACGCAGCCGGTGATTTTCGAGATTCGGAAGTTGTGAAGCGTCAACATCGGAATCACCCAGAACACGTCCATCGTGGGCGATCACGGTCACGCGCACGTTCAACAGACGGCCCAATTCGTCGGCCTGCTCATCCATCGGTTTCCCCGGGTTGGCCTTCGCCAGATAAGCGGCCGCGAGTGTGCTCTGATCAAGCAACTGTCCTTCGATTTCTTTCTCGATTTCGCGGCGGAGCGAGAAGTTGAGGAAATAACCGAGGATTGCTGAGATCAAGCCGATGATCAGAAGGTTCCACAGGACAAGACGGGAATGGAGACGAAACCTCATTAATTAATGGCTGCGCGCTATCGCGCTTGCATTCGCTCCGCTCATTGAATCACGATATGCGGTAACCGATACCCCTCACGGTCTCGACGTGCGATCCTTCATCGCCGAGTTTTTCACGTAAACGGCGGACATGCGTATCTAGGGTGCGTGAAGTCGCCTCACCATGATAGCCCCAGACCTTATCCATCAACACATCCCGCGTAAGCACATTGCCGTGCGCGCGCATGAGCTCTTGCAGAAGGTCGAACTCTTTCGCCGTCAAGACGACGGAGTTCACGCCGGCGAAGCATTGGCGGCGTTTGGGATGTAGCTGAATGTTTCCGATTCGCAGCGTGTCGTCGTGCTCGTCGTTTATCCGTCGGAAAATCGACTTCACCCGCAGCACCAACTCACGCGGGCTGAACGGCTTCGACACGTAATCGTCGGCGCCAAGCTCGAAACCGATGACCCGATCGATTTCCTCGCTTCGCGCTGTGAGCATCACAATCGGAATGCGCCGCGAGTCGGCGCGCTGCCGGAGCGTGCGGCAAACTTCCATTCCGTCGATGTCGGGTAGCATCAAGTCGAGAATGATCAGATCGGGCTGGCGTTTCTGTACGGATTCCAGAGCCCTGCGGCCCGTCGCGGCGGTCGCAACGTCGAAACCCGCTTGGGTCAAATTGTAGCTGACCAGGCGAAGGATATCGGGATCATCGTCCACGATCAAGACGCGTTCCATGTCGAATGTCCTGGCCCCTCACTAAGAATACAACCATCTCCGCGACATTGGCGGAATGATCACCGACTCGCTCGAGGGCCTTTGCGATGAAGATCAATTTGATTGCGCGCGAAATCGAGCGGGGATCTTCCAACATATACGTCAAGAGTTCTCTGAAAATCTGCTCATAAAGATCGTCGAGCACGTCATCTTTCAAGATGACTTTCTCGGCCAGCTCCGCATCCGAATTGACGAATGCATCCAGACTCTCTTTGAGAATCTTCTGGGCCGCGTCCGCCATGATCGGCAGATCGACCAGGCGCTTCAATTCCGGCTCCTGGATCAACTCCATCGCCCGTTCGCTGATGTTTACGGCGATGTCGCCAATGCGCTCGATATCTTTCACAATTTTCATCGCCGTCGCGATGAAGCGTAAATCGCTCGCGACCGGCTGCTCGAGGGCGAGGATCGCGTAACAAAGATCATCGACCTCGATTTCCAGCTTGTCGATTTCATCATCTCGGCTGATGACTTCCTCGGCTAGACTCGGCCGTCGCTCAACGAGCGACCGGATCGAATCGGCGATCATCTGCTCGGCCTTGTGACTCATCAGCAGAAGCTTGTTCTTCAGCTCTCGCAACTGATGTTCGTAATGTTTGCTGGTGTGTTCGCGTTCGGGCATAGTTTTTCCTAACCATTCCCCTCCTTGAAAAGGAGGGGTGGCTGCGCCAGTAAGAAAAATGGCGCGAAGCAACCGAAGTGGCGCAGACGGGGTGGTCGCTCACACCGCAACGTTGCGTGTAAGCGACCACCCCGTCCGCTCCGTTCAAAGGTGGCTTCGCGGCATCTTATTGATGTCGCGTCCTCCCCTCCTTTGCAAGGAGGGGAATATGCTTGTCCATACATTCGGCTCATCCGAACCTTCCGGTGATGTAGTCTTCGGTTTCTCGCACTGCGGGCGCTGTAAAGATTCTTTTCGTCTCATTGAATTCGACGAGCCGCCCGTTGAGGAAGAAACCTGTTTCATCCGATATGCGTGCGGCCTGCTGCATGTTATGGGTCACCACGACAATCGTGTAGCTCTGCTTCAGGTTATAGATCAGTTCCTCGATTTTTGCCGTCGAGATCGGATCCAGTGCCGACGCCGGCTCGTCCATCAAGAGAACCTCCGGCTCCACGGCCAGAGCCCGTGCGATGCACAAGCGCTGTTGCTGCCCTCCGGATAATGACATGGCGGATCGATGCAGCCGGTCTTTCACTTCTTCCCATAGCGCAGCCGCTCGGAGAGTCTTTTCAACGATCTCATCCACCTCCAGCCTTTTCCTGGCCAGCTTATTTACGCGGACTCCGTACGCGACATTGTCATAAACCGACATTGGAAACGGATTCGAGCGCTGAAAGATCATTCCCACGCGGCGCCGCAGGTGAATGACGTCCATTTCATCGGAATAGATGTCTTCGCCGTCCAGTTCGACTTTGCCTTCGAGTCTCGCTCCCGGAATCAAATCGTTCATGCGGTTCAGCGAGCGGAGAAACGTTGACTTACCGCAACCCGACGGGCCGATCAAAGCTGTAACGGCTTGCTGGCGGATTCGAGTCGAAACGTCATATAGCGCCTGTTGCTTCCCGTAATAGAAATTGACGCGGCCGACGTTGATCTTCACCGGCCCATGATAACCGAGAGATTACCGGGCAAATGTTACAGCTCTGTGAACAGTTGTTGGAAACCGCCAGGATTGCTCACAAATAAAGTTCACGGAGTTGTCACACCTTATTTGGGCGCGATTGTGGCTTCATAAGTGTGTGCCAAAGAAGCTTCTGATCGTCGAAGACGACAACGATCTCATTAAACTCTTGAGGTACAACCTCGAGAGAGAGGGCTTCAAAGTCGCTCAGGCAACCGATGGCAGCGTTGCCCTCGCGGAGGCCCGCCGTGATCCGCCAGACCTCGTCATTTTGGATCTGATGCTTCCCGGCCTCGATGGTCTCGAAGTTTGCCGTCAACTCCGGCGCGTCGACCGATTCGTCCGCACGCCCGTGCTCATTTTGTCGGCGCGTAACGAAGAGTCCGATCGTGTCGTGGGACTAGAAGTAGGAGCCGATGATTACGTCACCAAGCCGTTCAGCATGCGTGAAGTGATTGCTCGCGTTCGGGGGCTGCTCCGCCGGAACGAACCTGTGCGGTCCCAAGGCTCACGATTACAGCGAGGTAATCTTGTTGTCGATACTGCGGGGCATAGCGTTTCAGTTGCCGGACGGCTCGTCGGATTGACCGCTTTGGAATTCCGGCTTCTACACCACCTGGCGCTGCACCCCGGGATAGTTTTCTCGCGGGAGCAGTTGCTCGATCGTGTTTGGAGCAACGACAGAATTGTTACGCCACGCAGCGTCGACGTTTACATCCGCCGAATTCGCGAAAAAATTGAAGCTGAGCCGCACCAGCCTGGATACGTTCAAACAGTTCATGGAGTTGGTTACCGCTTCGCGGCAAACGGTGAAGAGTCATAAGGGGACTTCATAACAGAGTCTGGGAGGAGTGATGAAAACACTTGTTTCGGTCGGTGTCCTCGCGTTCTTTTGCGTTAGCTGCGCCGACAGTGAACGGACGCAAGCTGAAGCGCCACCAGCGGATCAAGTCCTTATCAATGGGGCTGGCGCAACTTTCCCTTACCCGATTTATTCGAAATGGTTCAACGAATATCATCGCAAGTTTCCTCAGATTCAAATCAACTATCAGTCCATCGGCTCCGGCGGGGGAATTCGACAGGTGACCGAGGGCACCGTGGATTTCGGGGCCACAGATGGACCGATGACCGACGAACAGCTTAAGCAAGCTAAGACCAAGATCCTCCATTTTCCGACGGTGTTGGGCGCCGTCGTTCCTGCATACAACGTCCCCGGCGTCACCCAAGAAATCGACTTCACACCGGAAGCGCTCGCCGGAATTTTTCTCGGAAAGATTACCAAGTGGAACGATCCGGAACTCAAGAACGCGAATGCGGAAGTGAATCTCCCCGACAAGAATATCGTCGTTATCCATCGGTCCGATGGCAGCGGAACAACGTACGTGTGGGTGGACTATCTTTCAAAGGTCAGTCCCGAATGGAAATCCAAAGTCGGAGTGAACACATCCGTGAACTGGCCGGTGGGCCTTGGTGGCAAGGGGAATGAGGGTGTGGCCGGTTTGATCAAACAGACGCCGAATAGCATCGGTTATGTCGAACTGATTTACGCCATTCAGAACAAGATGCCATACGGCAAAGTGCGCAACAGCGCTGGCACTCCGCTAAAAGCGGACCTGGCAAGCGTCACGGCGGCCGCAGCCGGAGCCGTAGAAACCATGCCGTCCGACTTCCGTGTGTCGATCACAAACGCGGCGGGAAAGGACGCGTACCCGGTTTCCAGCTTTACGTGGTTGCTCATTCCATCCAAGATTCAGGACCAAGCAAAGAAAAAGGTACTTAAAGAGTTCCTGCAATGGATGCTTACCGATGGACAAAACATGGTTGAAGCACTTTCATATGCCAGGCTGCCTAAAGAAGTAGTTGCAATGGAACAGAAAGCAATCCCAGAAATCGAATAACGATGCCGCTTTCCTCTACTGTCGCCGCGAATGCGGGCGCGCCGAGGCGCGTCCGTCCCCTCGCGCGGCGACTCCAGCGTGGCGATCAGATCGCGCATCTCATCACGCTTATATTCGCCGCGACAATATTTATCGTCACGGCTCTTCTATTCTATGAGTTGTATACGGGTGCCTTGCTCACACGACAAAAATTCGGATGGAGCTTTCTCTCAGGCACAACGTGGGATCCGGTCGCGTTGGAATTTGGCGCACTGCCGTTCATCTACGGAACCCTCGTAACGTCGGCGCTCGCGCTAATCATCGGTGTTCCTTTGGGAGTCGGGGCGGCCATCTTTCTGGCCGAACTCGCGCCTCTGGGTGTCTCCGATGGACTCGCGTTCATCATTGAACTGCTAGCGGCGGTGCCAAGCGTCATTTATGGCCTGCTCGCCATTTTCACGCTCGTGCCCTTCCTGCGCGATTACGTGGCGCCCCTCTTACAGAGCACCTTGGGTTTTCTTCCGCTCTTTCAAGGACAGTCGTACGGAGTGAGCCTTCTGGCCGGCGGATCGATCCTGGCGATAATGGTCCTTCCTTTTATCATATCGATTTCGCGGGAAGTGCTTTTGGCCGTTCCGCGCGAGCAGCGAGAAGCCTCGCTGGCACTGGGTGCGACGCAGTGGGAAACCACATGGAACGTCGTTGTGCCTTACGCGAAAGCCGGAATTATAGGCTCCATTTTCCTGGCTCTGGCCCGCGCGCTCGGAGAAACGATGGCCGTCACCATGGTCATCGGGAACGATCCGAGGATCAATCTGTCGGTATTCGCTCCGGGCTATTCGATTGCAGCGGCTATTGCCAATGAATTCAGCGAAGCCACGGGCGACATGCATATCTCCGCACTCATCGAATTGGGTTTCGTGCTCTTTTGCATCACGATCGCTGTGAATGCGGTTGCACGACTGTTGATCTTGACGACAACCCGGAAGAGTGGTGCGACATGAGCGTTAGCGAATCCAAGCCCGATAGGGCGCAGGCATCAAACAAATGAACTCTCCCCGTACGCGCAGGAGAATGACCAACATCGTGATGTTCGCCATCACCGGCGCATGCACGCTCGGCGCGGTGTCCGTGCTCTTCTTTATTCTCGGATATTTGTTATGGCAAGGGGGGCACGCGCTCAATCTAGATTTCTTTACGAAATTGCCGGCTCCGGTGGGTGAAACGGGGGGCGGCTTTGCGAATGCAATTCTGGGAAGCGCCAAACTCCTGGTTCTGGCCAGTCTGATCGGAATTCCGATCGGATTTCTCGGCGGCGTGTATCTTGCCGAATTCGGCGGAACGACACCAGCTTTTGTGGTCCGCTATACAACCGATCTTCTGAATGGCGTGCCCTCGATCGTGATGGGAATCTTCGCATACCGCATTGTCGTGGTGACGATGGGGCATTTCTCAACATTGGCAGGGGGCATAGCGTTGGGCGTGATGATGATTCCTATCGCGGTACGAAGCACGGAAGAGTTCTTGCGGGCCGTCCCGAATACATTACGAGAAGGTGCGCTTGCTTTGGGCGCAACGAAGTGGAGAGCCGTTGCCACGGTTGTTATTCCGGCTGCCCTGCCGGGAATAATAACAGGCATATTGCTGGCTCTAGCCAGAGTTGCCGGTGAGACGGCGCCTCTGCTATTCACAGCGTTCGGCAATCTGTTTTGGAGTCCCGGCTGGAACCAGCCCACAGCGTCTCTACCGGACACCATTTTTAAATATGCCATCGCACCCTATGAAGATTGGCACCAGCAGGCTTGGGCGGCTGGCCTCGTTCTGCTTACGCTCGTCCTGGTTGTAAACATAGCCGCACGTTTCATCCTCCGCAGGCAGAGGCGGGACCTGCGCGGATAGATTGCTCACTGCCCGCGAATTTTCAGGCGTTCTTGAGCATGATGGATTCGATGGAGTTCATCAGATCCTCACATTTGTCGATGGTGTGTTCCATCTCGTTGAAGAGCGAGTTGTACTTTAGAAGTTGAATCGCGTCCTTCTGCTCGGCGAAGAGCTTTCCCATGAATAAGCGGTAGAGCCGATCTCCTTCATTTTCCATTTCGTGAACACGTACAATATGTTCGCGTATGGATTCGTAGTTCATTTGGCGCAGCAAGCGCACACTTTGGTGGATCTCGTCGATGGCCCGGTTGACGACGTTCAAGAGGAGCGCAACGTCACTCTCGATTTTGTCGATTTGATATAGGAGAAGCAGATCCGCGACATGATCCATCAGGTCCAGAACATCATCGATGCCTTTCGCTAGTTCATAGATATCTTCCCGATCGAAGGGCGTGATGAATGAAAGATTCAATTCTTCGAAAATTCGGTGCGTGAGTTCATCGCCAACGTGTTCGAGCCGCTTGATCTCATCGCGTCGCGCGATCAATTCAGCGCGCGAGTTGACTTTGGCGAGGCTCATGTAAAGGTCTCCGGCTTTTTTGAGGTTATCCGCAGCCTGTTCGAAGTAGCCTAAAAATTTATCGTCACGAGGCAGCAGAAATCGGAGAATAGAACTTAGGCCCATGGCATCGAACTTTAGCACGGATTTCACGTCGCCTCTATTCCTCAGCGCTGCGGGGCTCATTTTAACGGCGTTGGTGTTCGATTTTCTAAATGGCTTTCATGACGCTGCGAATTCCATAGCAACCGTCGTATCGACGCGAGTGCTGTCGCCGGGTCAGGCTGTTATTTGGGCTGCTTTTTTCAACTTTGTAGCCGCATTTGGATTCGGAGTAGGGGTCGCGAAGACGATAGGTGCAGGCATGATCGACATCAAGTCTGTCGATTCGAAGGTCATTTTCGCCGGCCTGGTTGGCGCCATCGGATGGAACATTATCACGTGGCTGTTTGGATTGCCGACCAGTTCCTCGCATGCCCTTATTGGCGGGTACGCCGGAAGCGCCGTGGCGAAGGCGGGCCTTGGAGTGATTATTCCATCGGGCTGGACCAAAACACTGTTGTTCGTCTTCCTCTCGCCCATTATTGGCATGATGCTTGGCGCCTGTCTGATGACTCTAACGCAGTGGATTTTTCGTGGCACCAAACCGTCGCATGTTGATAAGTATTTCCGGCGCCTACAACTTCTTTCCGCTGCCTTGTTCAGTCTCGGCCACGGTACCAACGACGCTCAAAAAACCATGGGCATCATCGCCGGCGTGCTGTTCACCGCGGGTTATATCAAGACGTTCGATATTCCGTTTTGGGTTGTTTTGATGGCGCATGCGGCCATAGGTCTGGGTACGCTCTCGGGGGGTTGGCGAATCGTCCGCACAATGGGCCAGCGAATAACGGCGCTTCGGCCAGTTGGAGGCTTTAGCGCGGAAACAGCGGGCGCCATCAGTATTATCGGTGCCGCCTGGGGCGGAATTCCGGTCAGCACGACCCACACCATCACCGGCGCTATCGTCGGCGTCGGCGCCACGCGCCGGGTGACGGCGGTTAAATGG
>QHWY01000317.1 GCA_003223875.1 Acidobacteriota bacterium
ATAAGCGGTGCCGTGCTCACCGTAAATTCCGTCGCGATCGAAAAACTCGTCACATCGGACAAAAAATAGTTGGACACCGCTGGGGGTGTGGCCTTGCAGGTATTCAGCGATGTAAGTTTTATCGCCGACGCGAACATCGACCGTGACCCCGGTGTCCTCCTCCTTGAAAGCCGGAT
Organism: Acidobacteriota bacterium; assembly: GCA_003223875.1. Lineage (GTDB taxonomy): Bacteria > Acidobacteriota > Terriglobia > 20CM-2-55-15 > 20CM-2-55-15 > 20CM-2-55-15. The sequence goes on from QHWY01000317.1 coordinate 177, forward strand.
TGTCACGGATCTCCCGATAATACGGTAGCGTCACCGCAACCTCATGACCACGAGAGCGTAACTCGTGCGGCAACGCATCCATCACATCGATGAGCGCACCAGCGTGGAGCAACGGCGGGCCTTCGGCGCTGATCATCAAAATTCTCATCGGTTCTTCGATGTTCGTCGCACGATCATTGATGTCAAAGCAATCGCCGGAAACGAGATCTCATTCCTAGTTTTTTCTGCGCGGAGTCATCCGAAATCGAAAACCATCCGATTCAGACAACGACTCTTTTTTCAACTGCGAATTCAAAGACTCGGAAGGCATGATTATGAAAACAAACCCCGCTTCGCTGACAGCTCGCGTCACCGTCGGCACACTCTTTCTTATAACCAGCATTGTCCTGGTTGTGCTCGCGCTCTCTACGACAAGATCGCGATCGGCGACACCCGGGTCGGGGACAATTGCTAGCCCAACCGGGTCGCCTCTCGCCTGGGACGGCACAGCCACAGGAACAGGATCTGTTGGTGGGGAGGGCACGTGCGTTGAAACTGTCAGCTGCGACACTTTCACCCTAACGGTCGGCGGAACGCAGGCTGACTGGGTGACCGCGGGCAAACGCATTGAGGTGAAGATTACGCCGCCCGCTTCCCAGGACGATTACGATTTGGTTGTCCACAAGACCTCAAATAGCGGGCCAATAGTAGATTCCTCAGGAAATGGCGCGGGCATCCCGGAGGTAGCACACATTAATCCGGCAGTGGACGGCGTCGGCGTCTTTACCGTGCACGTCATCTACTTTGCGACTACACCGCCCGATCAGTATCACGGGACGGCGACCGTGGTTCCATTGACACCGTCGCCACCCCCTCCGGCGCCTGCGGATACGGGCCCAAAGGTAGGGTATGAAAACTTCGAGGCGCCGGGAGTTCTCACACCGGTTACCGTAAGCACTGGGCCCACGGTGGAATACATGGGACGTGGCGCAGGCGAACCCTCCATCGGCGTGAATTGGAATTCCCTGGCTTCAGCCAGCGGCGTGACAAACTTCCAGTCCGACCTCGAAACGTTGTTTATTACGTTCGCTAACAGTTGCCCGACAGGTGGGCCGACTGCAACCTGGGTCAACCGACCGGCGCCTACATCTGTGGTAATCGATTCTGATCCAATCGGCTTCACCGATCGTCAAACAGGTCGTGTCTTCGCGGCAGAACTAACTGCGACGTCTCCCACCTGCAAAATCTCCTATTCGGACAACGACGGAAACACCTGGGTACCAACCCCCGGACCGCTCGGATCCGGCATTGACCACGAGACTATCGGCGGCGGTCCATTCCATACCCCGCTGATCGGAACCACTGCTTATCCCAACGCGGTCTATTACTGCTCGCAGGACCTAGTCACAGCCTTTTGTCTGCGAAGCGATGACGGAGGGGCCACCTTCGGTGCAACTGTACCGACCTACACAACCGAATGCGGCGGGTTACACGGGCACGTAAAAGTCTCGCCTAAAGATGGAACAGTCTATCTACCGAACAATAACTGCGGTGGTGACGGGGCCGTAGTAGTCTCGGAAGATAATGGAATAACCTGGCACGTCCGCCATGTTGGCAATGGCACCGTTCAAACGGCTTCCGGCGCGAGCGACCCGGCGGTTGGCATTGATAATAATGGCCGCGTCTACTTCGTGATCGCGAATGCTGACGCTGCCGCGGCCGTCGCGACATCTGACGACCATGGCAATACTTGGCAAAACATCTTCGATGTCAGCGCCGTTTACGGACTGAAGAACATCAGGTACCCTGCCGCGGTGGCGGGAGATGCCGGGCGCGCCGCCGTTGCCTTTTATGGCTCAACCACAGCAGGGAGCGCTAACTCCTCCAGCTTCAATGGCGTCTGGCATCTTTACGTTGCCCACACCTTTGATGGCGGATTGACCTGGACAACATCCGATCTAACTCCGGGCGCTCCGATGCAACGCGGTTGTATATGGACCGGAGGCGGGGCCAACATCTGCCGTAACCTGCTCGACTTCTTCGACGTTACCATTGACAAGCAGGGGCGCGTCGAGGTTGGGTACGTCAACGGATGCCCTGGCGGCAATTGCGCCCAGGCAGCGCCCACTGCAACGGGCAACGCATATAGTGCAACGGCCACAATCGCGCGCCAGTCAAGCGGCAGACGGCTTCTCGCTGCTTTTGACCCACCCAGCCCATTAACCGCTACGTCAGTTCCGGGTATGCCATCAGTGACGACGCGGCGAATCGGTTCGGTTGTCCATCTCGGATGGTCCGAGGGTGATACAGGTAACTCGACTATCACAAGCTATAAGATATACAGGGGAATCGCGAGCGGTGGTGAGTCTCTTCTGACAACGCTAACGGGAGGTCCGCCTCCAACAACCTACGACGACGTGACAGCAACCGACACCACCAAGACTTATTATTACAAGGTGCTGGCGGTAAATGGCGTTGGAGAATCCTGCGCCAACAACGAGGTCGCGGCGCCCTATGTTGGCGACTCATGCACCGGCCTGATTATTCACCAGAACGATCCCACCCATCCGGAAAGTGCAGCCGTGCAAAACGGTGCGAACCCCCAGTTAGCCATCGACTATGTTGCGGTTGGCGAGCCTCCCGCGACAAGCAACTTGATGTTCAAGATGAAAGTCTCCAACCTCACCACTATACCGCCCAACAGCAGGTGGCGGATGGTTTGGGACTCATTCTCCTCGCCGGGCCAGCAGTTCTACGTTGGCATGAAGACTGGATCTGGTGGTGGGATGCCAACCTTCGAGTATGGTACGATTGCCACCGCCGTCGTCGGTTTGGTCGTCGGCGTTCCCACGGAGACGAAGATCGCGGCGGCCTTGCCTGCAAGCAACTTCAACGCTGATGGGACGATCACCATCTTCGTGCCAAAGTCCGCCGTCGGAAATCCACAGCCCGGGGACCTCCTCGGCGCCGTGAACGGAAGGACATTCACCGGCGATACTCCCCAGACTAACACCCTCGAGCGCTCGACCGCTCTGATAGACCACACGTTCGTCAAAGCGCAGACCGATAACGCGTTTCCGGCTGCGACATACACGGTAGTCGGCAATGTCGCTTGTGTGCTACCGGACCTGATCGTGTCGAGTCTCACGGCCAGTAGCAACCAGGCGCCACAAGGCGCGAAGATTCCCATCACGGCCACGATTATGAACCAAGGCTACGCCGATGCCGGCTCCTCTACTACTAAGTTCCTGGTCGACAACGGCACAACTGCTACCGGTACGGTACCGACTCCGGCGATTGCCGCTGGCCACAGCGTGAACGTAACATTCACCTGGAACACGGCCGGTGTGAAAAAAGGTAACCACACCATCACAGCCAAGGCCGATGACATGAATCAAGTCGTCGAAAGCAACGAAACCAATAACACCAGCGCCCCGATCACCATCTACATTCAGGGCAATCGAACAAAGTAGAACGCGCTCAAAAGCGTAATCTGAGATCTAAACATGCCGCGCCAACGTGCGGCATGTTTTTTGTACGAAGTGGAGCCTGCAAGGTGGATCGCGACCTCCGGGCGCGATGGTAAAAGTAAATGCGGCTCCGCCGTCATAAGTAGCATCGAGGTTGGAGAGCTCGATCCACCTCACGCCGGGCATCTATCGCGCGCTGGATTTGCCGGCAACAAGTGAGTGCTCCGGTCGCAACGCACCAAGAAAAAAACTTCCCTTTACGGGAAAAATTTTGCTATGCTGAGGCATCCTCGACCCATCGGGGCTTCCGAATTTTGAGTTGACGATCAATTAAACCCGCCCATTCTTCGGCTCCCACTAAATACGAGTGTGACCTGTTTGGGAACTGGGCCAACCCCGACTCCCACACCGACACCAACGCCAACGCCGACACCGACGCCAAAGCCTCATCCAAGCCACCCGTCACACCCTTAGCAGTTGCTCACTTCAACCGCGCTGCATGCGTCTCCTATCCAACAGGCGTGCTCGAGAGTCGCCAGCGCTGATTTTGCGCCTTGATCCTGGCTCGGTGTTTCACGGCGAAGCTGGTGATCGTGTTTACGCGGCCGGTACGCTTCGCGACGATGCAGTGCTCCATCCAAGAATTCGGTAAAAACGAGACATCTCCGCGATCATCGGAAGTAATTGTCGATCTTAATTTTCGCCGAGCTCGCGAAAAATACTTCCTCCGAGGGCATCCAGCCGAGCCCACCTCCTTCGAATACTCATATGTCTACGGGAGATCATCATGAAAAAAAATCCTGCTTCTCAATCCGGCCTTTTCAATCCCCGCGTCTTATTAGCTTTTAGTCTTTGTTCGGTTGGCGCCTTGCTCGCGATGTTCAGTTTCGCGTCAACACCATCGAGCGGAACGCTGACCGACACGTCCGGCCCCCAGACTTACACGGCCGGCCCATTTTTTGTGGCCAATCCCACTCCAGTGATTTTCGTTGACCAGGGCCCCGAGTGCTTCGGCTCGGAACAGCCATGCGACGATTACGCACTGACGGTGACTCTGCCCGCAGGTTACCATACCGCGCATCCAAACGCTGCGGTCAAGGCGACCATGAGCTGGACCGATAACGGCAGCGCCGCCTCGGACTATGACCTTTACATCTACAAAAATCCCCGCGGCGATTGCAGTCCCCAAGATTGCACGAGCACAGACGGTTCGCAGGCGGCCGATTACCAATCGGCCAGCAGCGCTAACCCTGAGGTTGCAACCATCAGCCCGCTGGCCGATGGCACCCAAAAGTACACAGTGGTGGTCGTGCCCTACACGCCGAGTGGCGAAACCGTCAATGTGAAAATTGAATTGCTGCCGGGTTCCGGCGGTGGCGGTGGTGGCACCGGCTTCGGTGGTCCCGATCCGACAACACCGGGCGTCCCGCGCTACCAGAATTTCTTCGCGCCCGACGGCACCTCTGCTCAGAGCAGCGAGGGCGAGTTCAATATCGGGTTCAACCCACACACCGGCCGCATCATGACAATGAATATCGGGCCGATCTGGCGGCTGACTCCGCCGGAACTATTGAGTCCAGCCAAGCCGGAGTGCTGCGAAGCTCTATGGGAAGACAAAGACAATCCGACGACCAATACCGGTCTGGATCCAATCCTGTGGACAGACCAGAAAACCGGACGCACTTTTTCCTCGAATTCGACCGTCGGCGCCAATGCTGTTTACGGGTACACCGACAATGATGGCGACTTATGGGTGCCCTTCGGAATTGCTGCGCCCAATGGCGGCGCTGACCATGAAACAATAGGTTCGGGTCCGTATCCGGCTTCGCTGAGTGCGCTAAGTACGCCCGTGAACCAAGGGGAAGCTGTCTATTATTGCTCGCAGGATATCGT
>QHWY01000318.1 GCA_003223875.1 Acidobacteriota bacterium
GAGTCGGAATGGCATTCGATCCGATCGGCGATGGTAAGACAACCATCCGAACCGCGTACGGCATGTCGGCCGATAGGCCGCACATGTTCTACCCCAATCAGATGTCATTTGGGCCCCCGTTTGCGGACCGCGTCACACTGTCCAACGTCAATTTGTCGAATCCATGGGCAAATTTCACGGGTGTGCCGAGCTTTTCCGGGCCGGGCGATGATCCTATGGGCGGATTGGCGAAAATTGCGGGGATCGGTCTGGCTGGAAAGAATGCACCATTCCCAACATCCGGGTTCTACGTCAATAGTGTCGAACACCTCGACCGAAACTATAAACAGATGTACGTCAACATGTGGAACCTGAGCATTCAGCGGCAGGTTCGGTCATGGCTGCTGTCGGCCAACTATGTCGGCAACAGCACGATTCACCTGAATACGTCGACCGCAGCGAATCCTGCGGAATTCCTTGGGTTGGGACCATGCCCGTTGAATGTTGTCCAGCCGAATGGAACCGTGGCGCCGCAAAACTTCCCAGTATGTTCGACCACGGCGAATGAAAACTTCCGGCGTGTGCTGTATCGGCAGGATCCGCTCAAGGGACAGTATTTCGCCAACATCGCACAGGCGCTGAACAACGGAACAGCAACCTACGAAGGGTTCTATGTGTCGGCCAACAAAGCTTTATCGCACGGCATCAGCATGCTGGCCAATTACACGTGGTCGCATTGCATTTCGGATGTCTACGATCAGCAGCCAAGCGGCAATGGGTATGTGCGGCCGGACAACCGCAGCGCCTCCCGCGGCAATTGCACAGTTGGAGTAGCCGACGTGCGCCATTTCTTCACTCTCAATATGGTGGCGAACATGCCGAAGTTTTCCAACAGAACGCTTCAGGCCATCGCAGGGAATTGGCAATTGGCGCCGATTCTGCAGCTCAAATCTGGAAACTTCATGACGATTGTCACCGGACAGGATACGGCGCTAACGACCGTCGCCGCCGCCACAGCCGCGCAGACAACCGTCGCCACCGGCCAGACTGCGAATCAGGTACTGCCCAATGCTTATTCTCCGAATAAAGGAAAGCCATGCGGAATTTCTGGCGTTGCGGCGTGCCTGAGTTATTTGAACCGCTCGGCATTTGCGGTACCGGAACTCGGCACTTACGGCAACCTGCGCTACGGAACCGTGCAGGGGCCGGGATTGATTCAGTTGAATATGGCGTTGTCCCGGACATTCCCGCTGGGAGAAAAGCGTTCGGTTCAGTTGCGTGCGGAAGCGTTTAATCTCCCGAATCACTTGAACCCTTTGATCCTTGCAACAAACCTCAATGTCAACTCGGCGCTTTTCGGCGTGGCCACAGCCGATCAGAGCGGTATCGCCGGCCAAATTTCGGGAACGACATCTGGTGATTACCGGGTCATTCAGTTCGCGCTGAAACTGATGTTTTAAGTTGTTTCTGGCAATGTCAAATGTTGGGATGGACATCCCAACATTTGACATTGAAGAGCAGCGAAGTTACTTCGGTTCTTCGATGATCGGCGCGTTAGTAAACTTCCGTCCGGTGAAGGTGCCGTGATATTCGAGAGGAATTCCGCGCTCCTGCATCAGGCGTGCGATGAGCTTCACCGTGTCGTCGTGATAGATCGCCGACGACATTCCGATCGGCACTCCTTCCGCCCAGTTCAGCGGTGTCATTCGGAAAGAAGTGACGCCGAATCCGTAATCTTTTCCTTTGTCTCTTGCGGTCAGATCGGCGCCCCGGTCGACGAGAAGCTGGACCACTTTGTTGGCTCCTTTATAGGCCGCGCCATGGAGCGCTGTCAGTCCGTCCTCATTTGCAGCATTGATGCTGCCTGCCAGGTCGAGGAGCAATTTCACGAGATGTAAAGTCTCGTCTTCCGAATATTGGAACGTGAAACCTTCTGCCCAGCCGACTCCAGAAGCAACCATCAGCGGTGTCGTTTGATCGAATGTCGGAATCGACGGGTCGGCTCCGTGAGCCAGCAGGAGCTGGACAATGGTCAGGTCGCCGCAAAGCGCCGCCCGCAACAGCGGCGTTGCTCCGTCTTCCTTCAACCACAGCGAGTTGTTAGCCGAATGGACTTCGGTATGCGCCCGAATCCGCCGGTTGGGATCCGCGCCGCGGTCGAGCAAAACCGTGATCAAATCGAAGGCGCCGTCGGAACTTGGTGGCGGTACGGCAGTCGTCAAGGCATCGCGATTCGAGACGGCCAGATAAAGCGGAGTCCAACCCTTCGTGTTCGCCTGATTCGGATCCGCTCCGTGATCGAGCAGGAACCGGGCAATTTCGTAATGACCATTCTGAACGGCCACCAATAAAGGACTGCTGCCGTCGACAGAAGCTTTGTTCACATTTGCGCCCGCGGCGACAAGAACGCGAACTGTCTCGATAGAGCCTTCGCGGTCAGCAAACAAGAGCGGAGTGAGACCACCCATGGGATCGCCGTTCGGTTTGCCGTCGGGACTGGGGCGCGCAAAACCCAACCCGTTGCGGCGAATCGGCCGGATGATCCTTGATTGAGCGTCGACGTCGGCGCCGATTTCGAGCAGAAGCTCTACGATGTCGGCGTGACCTTGCTCCGCAGCCCACATCAAGGCGTCCGTGCCGCGCAGGTTCTCCCTCGCATGGATGTCCGCGCCATTACTGAGGAGAACTTTAACCGCATCCGGTTTTCCTGTACGCGCGGCCATCATTAGCGCGGTTTCGCCGTGCGACAGCACCGGACCGTTGGCATCGACTCCGGCCTTCAGCAACAGTTCGATCATCGGCGCGCTGCCGTTTACGGCTGCGAGAAACATCGGTGTGGCGCCTGTTCGATTCGAGGAGCGAGGACTTGCGCCGGCTTGGATCAGGGCGGCGGCCATATCCAGATCGTCCCATCGTGCCGCCCAATGCAGCGCGGTTGTGCCGTCCGCCTGGGGGGCGTTGACATTTGCTTTTTTCTGAATCAGTGCGTGTACCGCCGGCGTATTTTTGTTCATTGCGGCGTCGGCAACATCGCTTGTGCCGGCGAATGACCAGAGAGGCAGCAGGACACAGAGAACTGCTGCCATGAACAATTCCCCTCCTCGCAGAGGAGGGGTGGCGCGAAGCGCCGGGGTAGTCAGTTCGGCGAACCTGTGAGGAAAGCCGGTCCGACCACCCCGTCTGCGCCTTCGGCGCAGCCACCCCTCCTCTGCGAGGAGGGGAATGTGTCTTGTCACCATAGATCTGCTCACAGCGTCAGCGATCCCGTGCTGTCACCAATACTTTCCTGCTCGATACCATACATGTGAAGGACTTTCAGCAGCAGATTCGCGGTTGTGCCCGTGCGCTGGATATGCTGGCCCCCGCGATGCCGGCCCATGGCGCCGCCAATCAGCATATTCGGCACACCCTTGTGGCTATGCAGATTGCCATTCGACATGTTGCTGGCCCAGAAGATCAGCGTATTATCCAGCAACGTTCCGTCGCCATCAGAGGTTGACTTCAGCTTGGCGAGGAAAGGTGTCAAGCACTGCACATGATAGCGGTTGATCTTCGCCCAATTCTCCACAATGGCGGGCCGCTCGCCGTGATGCGACGTGGGATGGTTACCGCTCAGCACTCCACTTTCAGGGTAGACGCGCATGCTCACATCGTGCGCATACATTAATGTCGTCACGCGCGTGATGTCGCCGCGGAACGCCAATATCTGCAAATCCCATAACAGATTGATATGTTCGGTAAACGACTCTGGGATGCCGAACGGTACCTCGGATGTGGGCAATTCCGAAGAGTTCGCAACATTCTTTAAACGCCGCTCGATCTCGCGTATGTCTTCTAAATATTCGTTGAGGCGTGTGCGATCGCTCGCTGGAAGGTTCCGATTCAATCGAGCCACTTCCACCGTGACGGCATCCAGAAGACTGGCCTTTGCCTGTTTGCGCGCGGCGCGCTCTTGCGGATTGCTGCCGTCACCGAATAGCCGTTCAAAGACGACCTGCGGATTGGCTTCGAAAGGAAGCGGCCTCGTTGGACCCGACCATGAAATCGAATTAACGTAAGCGCAGCTATAACCCCAAGGGCAGGTTGCGAGAGAACTCTGGTCTTCGCATTTGACTTGCAGCGATGGCAGGACATTCGACTGTCCATACGTCTCGGCGATGATCTGATCGATCGTTATGCCCAAATGAATGTCCGCGCTAACCGTTTTCTTCGGTTGAACACCGCTGAAGGTTGCGGCGCTCCGCGAATGATCGCCGCCGGTTTCGCTCTGTGCGGGCATGGATGACGTGGCATCTAAGCCGCTGATCAACGTAATGGAATCCTTCCAAGGCTCCAAGGGTTTCACTATGAATGGAAGTTCGGAGAGTTCACCTGGTTTCATCGCCCAATGCCCGGGTTCCCAACCGTGCGGATTGAAGATACCGACGAACCTTGGAATCTTCCCCGTGGTCTCCGCTTTTGCCGCAGGCACCAGGGCCGGAAACATCGAGTCCAGCAGTGGTAGCGCTATCGTAGCGCCTGCACCCTGAAGGAATGTTCGGCGAGGAATGTGTTTTTTCGTGATGAACATGTCATTACTCCCCATTAAGGAAACAGTGCCCTACTCTAGCGGCGGTCTATCCTCGAGGCTGCGCGCTATCGCGCTTGCGCTTCGCGGAGCGCCGCTACAGAGGCTTCCGATTCATCTGAAACGGAGCGCTCTTCACGATTTCCAGAACAATGGCCGAGAGGCTGTAATCGTTCTTCGCCGCCTCGCGCACGATGGATCTTACCACCGGCATATCGTCGTACTCCACTCCGCGGCCGAGCGCGTACGTGAGTAGCTTTTCCGTGACGGTGCGCACGAATTGCGGGGAATAGCGTAGAAGACCTTGGCGGAGACTGACAACGCCATCGATCTTACTGCCGTCGACAAGCTGGCCTGATATATCGAGTCTCTGGCCCGCCTCTTTCGTGCGCCACTTTCCGATCCCATCAAAATTTTCCAGAGCGAATCCAATCGGGTCCATCATCCGGTGACAGCTCGAGCACGCCGGGTTCGCGCGATGTTCTTCCATGCGTTGCCGCATGGTTTGCGGTCCTGTCGCCGGATTGGGTTTCAGCGGAGGCACATTCGGCGGCGGATCCGGCGGATGCGTGCCGAGAAGATTTTCCAGAATCCACTTGCCACGCAAGACCGGCGATGTCCTGTCGGAGTTCGACGTCGCCAGTTGGAAGCTTCCCTTTCCCAGCAACCCGCGCCGCATATCAAAGTCCGCGTCGAGCTTCACCCGGCGGAATTGGCTTCCGTAAACATTCGGAATTCTGTAGTGCACGGCAAGACGCTCGTTGACGAACGTGTAATCCGCTGTCAGC
>QHWY01000062.1 GCA_003223875.1 Acidobacteriota bacterium
GCTGGAGTGCGAACTAGTCTCCGAAGACGCCATCCACCGCCTCACCCTCCGCATCGATAAGATCAATCACGAACTCGTCGAGGATCTGCGTGCCTTCCTGGGCGCGGATTTCCTCTCTCTTACCGTCGTGCCCGAAGGCATGGCCTTCATGCAGCTTGAAATCCGCTTTCGGTAATTCAGGGGTTTGTTCGTGCGCCGGTACCGACGCGCCAAGGCGCTTTTGCACATTGCCGTTTTAGATTACCGTAATAGAATGACTGGGATCAGGAGTTCCGGCCGTGAAGAGCTACGATGTTGCCGCTCAGACGGCATTCCACTATTTGAAGAAGAGGCCCTCTCTCTTTCCGCCGGAAATCACAGAAGTCCTCTTAAAGACGTGCCGGCTGTCATCATCCATCCTTGAGCTGGGTTTCGAGAGAGCGCTTACCCAATCGGGGATTGGTCCGGCTGGACTGATAAAACGGCCTTTCATCGAGGTCTGCGACACGATCGCGGAGCACGTCACTGACAACGTCGCGGAAGAACTTCGAGAATGCGTTAAGAAATCCCTGTGCGAGGCGTATATTTATTTTGCAGGCCCTAAATATGTCTTCGAGCTCACAAGCAAAACCCGATTCATTCGGACTTTGAAGCGCCGCGGAAGCAAAAACTTCGCCGCTTTGTTCCTCTCGCTTTACCTGTTCAACCTCATCTGTGTTGAAATCAACAGCGCGCTTCCTCTCGAAACTGAATTCTCGGCGATCACATCCGATCGCTTGCATGTATTCCATCTCGACGCCGTAAGCCGGGACATCGTGAGCGCCGCGGTAAGAGATTCGGAAGACAAATGGGAGGAGAAATTGGGTGGAGAGTGGGCCGCACTCGTGTGTGGGAACATCGAAGCCCACTTGAGGGAAGTCAACAGAGTCGGCGAGACTGCGTCCGCCACCTTACGGAACGATTCCGAGGTTTGAAACCTGGCGAGATAGAACAAGTGCAGAGATGTATTCGGTCGGTTCGTCGTTAGCTCTGTTGCTCTGGTTCCTTTGATTTCGAATCTTTATCAATTTGCTCGATGACTTGAGTGATAACCCGGCTGAGTTCGCCCATGCTGTGCGTTAGTTGAGAAATAACCTCCATTGACCTTCTGGAATTTGCAAATTCGTCGGGCTGCATGGACGTGACAAGGACATTTCGGAGAGCAGTTCGAGCGAAATCCGAAATACTCCGCGCCCTCTGTGCAACGCTCAGGCTTCGAAGGCTTTCATATTCTTCTTGCGATAGCCTGAAACTCACAAGACGATCTCGACGATTTAGCATAACAATTGCTCTGGCTCCCCCTGTACCTGGGCCACCAGCACTTCTTGCTGGCGGCTTGCATGACGTGAAAGCAAACGTATCCTTTCGATTGCTGTAGGTTTTGGATGTTCTTAGGAAAAACGGCTTAAGAAGTGACTACCTCTCTCTGGTTCTCCGAAACTGGAACGACGCAATCCCTGTCAATCGCTACAGCGACCGAACGTTGCAGCATGCTTACCGAGATGATAAGCTGATAGTCATTCTTGACCTCTACGAGGACTCCCTCCACGCCGCGTAACGGACCGTACCTGACCTGGACTGGCTGGCCGACCGACATTCTGGGCCAGGGTTCATACTTCATGCCAGAGTTCACGACGTGTTCGATCGCAGCGATCTCGCGTTCCGGAACAGGCATTGGCGTGCCTCCGAAGCTCACGACGGACATCACGCCTGGAATCACCAGCAGGGGTAGCCTATCCGTAACGTCAAATTTGCAAAAGATGTAACCCGGAAACAGAGGTAATTCGATTTCCCTCACCCGATCCGACCAATGTCGGCGGCTCGTATAGGTGGGAAGAAACTCTTCGTAGCCCTTCCCCCGGAGATGCATGGCCACAACCTTCTCAAAACGCGTTCGCAACTGCAGCGCGTACCACCATTTTTGATTTCTTCCTTGATGCATTCTAACCCTGTCGCTTTGCTCAAGCGTTTACATCGTCACGGCAGTCCTCGTTAACCGCGAAGATGCCGATGAATAGTTTCACGAATGAAGACGGGAGTCTTATTCTTGCGAACCATGGACATTTGTCAACAAAAGAGATTTCTCGAATTCCTCACGATCTCACAACGTGTTTGGTTGAGAAGCATAAGCTACCGCACTTAGAGTTCCGCCCGAAACTCCCACAGGTACTACAATTGTGTCGATCCTAGTTTCTTTTCGCTTGGACAAATGTCAACATAAAAAGCAATGATGAAATAGGCGATAAATGAGGCGGTCGCTCAGCCCATGACAACGGGTGCCCTCCAGATCGTGGTGCGATCAAAAGCGAATGTTTTTCTTGCCATCGCATATACGAACCTCGTCGGTCCGACCTGTCGGAATCTTACGATGTCAAAGTAAGCCCCAGCCGCAGCTTCAAAGGCCTGCCTGTTAATATTCGCAAACAAGTAATCACGGCCACGAGCCAAACACCTGAACATTTGATCGGCGGGATCGATGTACTCGATGACGAGCAACTTTCGAGTGATCTCTGCCGCAAGGCGGAAGATCTCAAAAAGTGGAATGCCTTCCGTGGCTATCAAATGATGAGTCAGTGCCAGCATCAGGACCGCATCGAAGGTGCCGTGGCAACGGTGGAGAAATGACGGATACTCCTGATTCCGCCACCCTGTAGGCGGACTCGGCTGTGCCAGGTTAACTACCAGCGGGAGGATATCAAGCCTCTCCTGAGATGCCATTCTCCAGAGACTTGCAACTACCGATGGGTCTCTGTCGATTGCTACGACGCTGATACCCATTCGGGCAGCTCCGACACTAAAAAACCCTGTATTACAGCCGGCGTCCAAGAGACACTTCACACGAAATTCGGATAATGCCTCTTCGGCAAAGCGCCGTTTGGCTTCGAACCCGCTCTTGGAATAAGTATTGGACTCCATGTAATCGATCCATATGGAGCTTTGTCTTTCTGGCCCGCTTGCCGTTTTCAGATTTTTGCGCAAGCGACGGAATATCGATCGGAGTACGAAACGGGCTTGTGAGGCGCTTCGGACCAGCTTTCGCTCATAGATTGTCTTGTTCGAAGAGTCGTGTAATTTCGCGAGCCATACTGGCAGCGTAACTATCGTGAACGTGGATGGCCGAAATTGATTGAAAACTGATAAGAGCCGGTACACTTCTTCAGGTTCAATCCCATCACGACTTCCTGCTAAGTAAGTCGATGGCGAAATCCCCGTCAGCCGATTCGCCAGGAGCGGCAGCACGAATGTTCTAATGAACTGTGCATAGGGTAGCCACGTTGGGTCCTTCGGTTCACGGCGTTCGGCCGAAGACACATCCACAAAAACTGGCTGAAAGCCCCGGAACAGTATGTTGTAAGGCGTAGCGTCTTTGAGGCACAAACCTTCATCAAGCAGCAATTCGGCAATGTCGAGCGTGAAATTGCCTGCCGCTCGAAGCATTTCCGCCGGCCACTCATAAGGAAAACTAGGAAATGGTATCCGTTCGTGTTCGACAACTTCCACATTCTCACGGCCGAAGCTGACGCGTCCCTGGAGGCGTGCCAATACCGAATGTGCCTCGTCCTGGTCCAGCCACCTAGACTTGACCAGTCCGCCATCACTATCCAATTTTTGCGCCGCCTTGCTCGACAAAAACGCCATCAAGGCGGGTATAACCGATTTTTCAACGACTCGAACGACACGTCTGTCCAGGCGGAACAGTTGTCCCGAAGGATCTCGAAAGGAACCTGCGAAAGCGTCGGAATGAGAATGCCCGTATAACTGGTCTATTTCCTCACTCTTTTTCACTGAACGGTCCCTTCTTGAAAAGTCGCGAAATTCGATTTCTGACGTTGAAGATAACGCCGAAAGCCGTAGCAGCCAGGAGCTGCCATATGAGTAATCCTGATCCCGGATCAATGTAAAAATAAGTGAAGTTGAAATGCGACGTCCTGGTAAAGATCAACCAAGCAAGGATTTCATTCAATACAACCGCTCCGGCGAATTGCAGGTAGTTCAACTTACCCAACCGGCTCGGCAGCCCATGGTCCATCATGGTGCGCCTCCCTGACAAAGTGTTCGGAAAAGAGACTTTCCGTGGAGAGCACTCTAGTGGCGGTATAGTCGTCCGTCAATAGCTTTTGTTGGGCCAAAAAGCATTTTGGTTACATTGTTACCCACGGGGGCTAGTTTGGCGAGCGTTTACGACCGTGGGCGACGTAGAGTCCGGGCTGTGCCAATTTGAACTTCTGTTATTGGTCTCTAACCACGGTGCAACGATAAGAGAAAGTGTGTTGACAAATGATCTTATATTTTCAGAATAGCTAAGTCTTCATTAGGACTCCTTGATGCCAAACGTAAGACGTCCGCATACGGAGCGGACGGGACTCAGAGTGCGGTAGCATCTCATTCACACTTCCAGGTTTTGGACCTTCAATACAAACGCGTGACAAGTATCTGACGACGTGGAGAAGTTTGTTGTGATCTGGTTTACTCGGCTTTTCGGCCACAGGAAATCCGCTATCGTTAAGGATGGGCTAGCCTGTCTGGCAGTGGCGAATCTCTACTTACTTGATGTTTGGAGGACCTTGATCATACCGGCGCGTCAGTACCATTTGTTGATTCTGCCGCGCCCGATTGATTTCGGACTAGCAATTCTCAATGTCTTAGGCTTCGCGGTTGTGATGTATATCGCGCTGGCGCTCGCGCGACAATGGATCGGAGAGAAGGCAGCCAGCACTCTTGCTTTACTCTACCTGTCACTGCTTTTCCTATTTGTCGTTAGAGCTTACAACCTGGATACGTATTGGCCCAATCGCGTAAAGGCTCTGGCTTTTGTCTTGGTTGGTTCAGGATTATTGACCGCCTTGAAATCGCCGGGAAGGGTATGGAAAATCTTTCGGTGGATCGGCCTAGCCCTGCTGCCGTGTTTGGCGATCACGACTGGACACTCTGCGAAGTCTTTGTTTCTAAGCCACGTCGAAGCAGGATCAGAGTTGGGGCGGCCGGCCGGTATCGGACACCGCCCGCCCAATGCAGCGCGAACTGCGTTGATCATTTTCGATATGCTGGATTACGACCTGCTCTTCGGCCACAGGCCTGCTGATGTGAATGTTCCTGAGTTCGAACGGCTGAGAACCGAAACTCTGTTCGCAACGAACGCGGAGTCTCCCGCAGCATTCACGGAATTGTCCCTTCCCGCTATGACAATCGGTAAACTTGTTACCGATACCGACCCGGCTTCTCCGAACGAGCTGCTTCTCACGGTGGAAGGTTCATCCCAGCCGAGCCCTTGGACGCTCGAACCAAACATTTTTTCCGAAGCAGGGAATTCCGGAATGGCGGTTGGCATGGTCGGCTGGTATCACCCATACTGTCGCCTATTTCAAATGCTGTCTTACTGCCAATGGGTGCCCATTCCAGGACGGCTGAAAGACAGAGGACCGACGGGATGGAACGTGGAGTGGGCAATGACCGACATGCTTATGGATGATCTAATCGGTCCCGGGCCAAACTTTATCCAAACGATTTTGAATAAAGAAAAGAACGGCCGGCAAAGGCTCATCAACTCGTATCGACAACTCCTGCACGGCGCGACGAAGACCCTCACGGATAGTACGCTCAATCTCGTCGTGGTTCACCTGTCTGTTCCTCACACGCCATCCATCTACAACCGTTCAAAACAGGAGTTCAGTACGGAACCGGGAGACTACCTGGATAATCTTGAACTGGCTGACCGAACGCTGACCGTCCTGCGTGATGAGATGGAGAAGGCCGGCCTCTGGGAGTCAACGAACATCGTGATCAGCGCAGACCATGGACTAAGATCGGCGGGTTCGTCAAATTGGAAGCATACCCCTACACCACTCCACGTGCCGTTCTTTTTGAAGATCAGCGGGTTCCATGAGCATATCGAAATTGATCATCGTCTACGGACAATACTGATTCACGACCTCTTGTTGGACCTTTTAAAAAGAAAAATCACAACTCCTTTCGGAGCGAAGGAGTTTCTTGATCAGCATTCCCGCTACGGCTGTCGTACACGACCGGCAGACAATCTCCAGCAGACGAAAGGCGTCGAAACCTTCGAGGAGCCACATCAGTGCGGATGAAAGTCAATTTGTGCCACTATGAAGACGACGGAAAACGCTGGCAGGAATTTGTCGACCGCCAGATTCAGAGCACTTATTGCCATCGCTGGAATTGGAAGCAGGTCATCGAAAATAGTTTTGGGTGGCCGACTTACTATTTGATGGCCGAAGACGATTCTGGTGTCCGAGGGGTTCTCCCCATCGTTTGGCAGAGGAGTTGGCTCTTCGGCAGCTTTCTTTCGTCGCTGCCCTTTTTGAATGCGGGCGGAATCCTGGCGGAGACGGACCTCGCTAAACAAACGCTGCTGTCCGCTGCGATTGATCTTTCGAAAAGTGTTCAGGCCAATCATTTGGAACTGCGCCACCGGGAAGACCAGGAACTTGGGCTCGCCAGGAAAATGAACAAAGTGACGGTTGTGTTGCCGGTTGATGCCGATTCCGAAAAGATGTGGAAAGCTCTGGATACCAAAATCCGCACCAAGGTTCGAAAATCCCAAAGCCGTGGGTTATCCGCAGAATTCGGTCGAGAGGAATTTTTGAACGACTTTTACTCGGTTCTTTCTGCGAACATGCGTGACCTTGGCACACCGGTTTACAAAATAAGATTCTTTCACGAGATTCTGAACGCGTTTCCCAGGGATACTTATATTTGCCGCATCCTGCACGAAGGTCGAACGATAGCGGCTTCATTTCTTTGTGGATATCGTGACCGAATCGAAGCGGTGTGGAGCTCTTCACTCAAGGATTCTCTCAAATTGAAGCCGAACATGTTTCTCTACTGGAACCTGTTTTGTTTCGCGGCTCAGCAGGGCTACCGGACATTCGATTTCGGACGTTCCACGGTCGATTCGGGAACACACGCATTCAAGATGCAGTGGGGCTCCCAAACGATTCCGCTCCACTGGGAATATTGGCTGCCAGGCGGACGCGCACTGCCAGAGATCAATCCGCAAAACCCAAAATACGGTATGGCTATCCGGCTCTGGCAGAAGATGCCGCTGATGCTGACGAACAGGGTGGGACCTCACATTGCTCGATGTCTTCCCTGATTAATCCGCGCAGTCGGTGGCCAAAAAGTTCTTCCTGTTGAATAAGTGAATCTTGACAAAGATTCATCGCTCCGAAAAATGCTTAGTGGCCCAGAAAACAGCAACTTGCATTGTTGCGCGTCAGCCATTCGACCGTTTCGCCTCCAACGCGAACGGGAGTGGGATGGCGGTAGCATACCTAAGCCTCGTCGATTGCATTCCTAGTTTGGAGAGCATCCACCCACTTACCGGCCCATTGAATACGTAAATGATAGAACTTTGCGCCATCACATACTCTGACGTGGGTGCTGCAATCAGACACCAGCGACACCTGCCCGGGCGTCCTACGCTACGCGGCACGTGTGCGAAATATTATTCAGAATGCGGGCGCACAGTGAAGGGGCTCGCCATGAGCCTTTGGGGCGACGAGCTCATCAACCAATTTGCGTACGATACTCCTGAAATCAGCATCATTTGTCGCACGGATTTGCTGATTCGGGATTCACGATTACACGCGGAATACAATGTGTATCCTGCCCGGTTTTTGGCGTCGCTGTACGAGCAGCAGGGCGATTTATTCGTTAGGGAGCTAAGAGGCACTTTCGCAATTATTCTGTATGACAAGAAAGCACGGGTGCTGAAGGCCTGGACGGATCCCTTCGGTTCAGAACGATTGGTATTCACAAATCCGCAAGGTTTCACGGCCGTTGCGACGGATTTGCGCCTATTGTTGCCGTTGTTCACTGAAAGACCCGATATAGATCCGGTAGCCGTCCAGCAGTATCTCCAATACACATGTATTCCGGCTCCCAAGACAATCTTCAGGGGAATTTCGAGGCTAGAACCTGGCCATCAACTCACGTCTGGTACTGCCGTTGCGACCCGATCGTACTGGGATATGACCTATGCCCAGAACGAGGACAGAACCGAGAAAGCGTGGATTGACGAAACAGAAAATGCATTGCGTTCTGCGGTCTCGCTGAATATGACAGGTCTCGAGCCCTCCCGGATGGGCTGCTTCTTGAGTGGGGGCACCGACAGCAGCTCAATCGTCGGCATGCTCTCGCAGCTCACAACAGAACCGGCTCGAACCTTCTCAATCGGCTTCGACGATTCACGTTATAACGAAATGCATTATGCGCGCATCACAGCAAGGCATAACAAATCCAGTCACCACGAATATTTCGTCACGCCAAATGACGTTCTCGCGCTCATCGAGCGAGCCATTCCGGCCTACGATGAGCCGTTTGGAAACTCCTCGATCATTCCAACCTATTATTGCGCGCGTTTGGCCGCGGAAAATGGCGTCACGCACTTATTAGCCGGCGACGGAGGCGATGAACTGTTCGGCGGGAATTCACGGTATGCGGATGACCGCGTGTTTCAGCATTACAGTGAATTGCCAATCTGGATGCAGCGGCTGGTCATCGAACCGGCGGTGTCGCTTGGCAATTCTTGGACGCGGCTTCGCTTTTTCGATCTCGCGGCTCGTTACATACGGCGCTCGAAAATCAGTATTCCTGACCGATGGTTCTCATACTCTCTTTTGTCTAGTGTGCCGAATCAGGAGTTAGTCAGTTCCGATTTTCTAGCCAGCGTGCAGGGACAGCATCCTCTAGAACCCGCTAGAAGACACTTTGCTTCAGCCCCTTCCCGGCATCCTCTAAATCGGTACCTATACTTGGATCTGAAGATCACCATTGGGGACAACGACCTCCGCAAGGTAACGGTGATGTCACAACTAGCCGGAGTGACGGCACGCTATCCGATGCTGGATCCGACACTGGCACAGTTCACCGGAACCATCCCGCCTCATTTGAAAGTGCGCAAATCACAGTTACGGTACCTGTTCAAAAAGTCGATGGCGGGTGTTCTGCCACCCGCTGTGATTAAGAAGCAAAAACATGGGTTCGGCCTTCCATATTGCATTTGGGTTGGTGAGCGCGGTCCGCTGCAGGATTTCACATTCGACGTTTTAGGCAGCACGCGGTGCCGCCAACGCGGGTATTTTCGGCCAGATCTCTTCGAGTGGCTATGGTCTCAGTACGACTCCGTGCATCAGAAATTCTACGGAGACCTCCTCTGGGTGTTTATGATGCTCGAACTATGGCATCTTAAGCATGATGAAGCTGCCATGGCACGGCAACAGCAGGAAGTCGTCCCACTCTCACACGGGGTTAACTGATGTTGCGCTCGATGGCAAAGATCGCCGTGCGTCTCGATGTCGATAACGCGGCCAATCGGATCGTAGAAGGCTTCTATTGCAATTCCCGTCATGTGGCCTCTCGATTGGCACGGCGCTTTCAGGTGCTCGCATACCATAAAGTGTCTCCGGATCCACACCCCTTCTTCGAGCCCGATCATCCGACGGCGTTCGAGCAGCATATGCGTTTTCTGAGTCGCTGCTACCGCGTAATGCCTCTAATGGAATTGGTGGAGCGTAACCGTCGTGGTGATATCCCGCACCGAGCGGTCGCAATCACGTTCGATGACGGTTATCGCGATAATTACGAATACGCCTTTCCTATCCTGAAAAAATATGGCATTCCCGCCACAATATTTGTCGCTACTGGTTCGATCGATACCGGCGAGCCGTTATGGCATGACAGAATTTTCGATTCATTCCGTTATACAAGAAGAGAGCATGTCTCCTTGCGCCACATTGGTCTGAGGGACTTTTCATTGGAAACTGATCAGCTCCGCCGGCACAGCCTTGCCCTTGTACTGACCAGAGCTAAAGAACTGTACGGCCACTCCCGGTGTAAGTTTGTTGAGGAAGTCGAAAAGGCACTGAAGCCAAACCTTCCCGCAAGCCTCAAACACCGCATGTTGACCTGGCAGCAAATACGTGAAATGCATCAAAACGGGATTGTATTTGGCTCACATACCGTGACCCATCCGGTTTTGTCTCGCATTCCACGCGACGAGGTTGTCAAGGAGCTAAGCGAATCGAAGCGCCAACTTTCGGAGCACCTCAACACAACCGTATGCGCTTTTGCTTATCCGAACGGTCATTCCGCGGATTACAACGATGAAGTGAAAACAGTCCTGAAGGAGACCGGTTATCTCTGCGCGGTCAACTGTGAATCGGGATTCAATCACGTATTTTCAGACCCGTTCGAAATCAGGCGTGGCAAGCCATGGCATAAGGAAATCGAACTGTTCCGTATGGCGTTTTTCCTCCAGCGGCACGGCCTGAACTGAACGTCCCCATCATATTGATAAATTAAATCTATGTGCGGCATTTCCGGTTTCATGTATTTCGACAGTGCGCCGGTCCACGAACGTATTGTTCACGCAATGTCGGATGTCCAACAACACCGCGGTCCCGATCAGTCGGGAGTCTATTTGGGTTCCGGAGTCGCGCTTGGACACCGCCGCCTGAGCATCATTGATCTGAGTTCGGGAAAGCAACCTCTCGCGAATGAAAACGGCACGGTATGGATCAGCTTCAACGGAGAAATCTACAACTACATGGATCTCCGCCGGAAATTAGAGGGATCTCACCAGTTTCTTACACGCAGCGATACGGAAACCATCGTTCATCTTTATGAGTCATATCCCTCTACGTTCGTGAGCCAACTCCGGGGCATGTTTGCATTTGCTTTATGGGATGCGAACAACCGGACAATGATTCTGGCACGCGACCGCGTTGGAAAGAAGCCGCTCTATTACTACCTTGATGATCAGAAACTGGTCTTCGCATCGGAGATCAAATCCATACTTCAGCATCCCGCTTTGAATTTGGATGTAGATGAGTTGGCTGTGAGCGATTACCTCTCGCTGGGATACATTCCTGCGCCCAAATCGATCTACAGGTCCATTCGCAAGGTGCGTCCGGGACATTACTTGGTTGTGAAGCCCGGCAGAGTCGAGGAAGTGGAATACTGGGATCTCAGTTTTCGCGAGGGCGAGCCCCGGTCAGAGCAACAATGGCGCGACGCACTGCTCGAAGAATTCGAAACATCGGTGAACATCCGCTTGATGAGTGAAGTGCCGCTCGGGGGTTTCCTTTCGGGAGGGATCGATTCGTCAGGTGTCGTAGCGATGATGACTAAACTTGTCAATCATCCCGTCAAAACAGCCACGATTGGTTTCGAGGAAGAAGCGTTCGACGAGTCCAAGTTTGCGCGGCAGGTCTCAGATCATCTGAAGACGGACCATCACGAGCGCATCGTGACACCCGAAAAGATCGCTACGATCGAAAAACTTTCCTGGCATTACGATGAGCCATTCGCTGACTCGTCGGCTCTGCCGACTTATTTCGTCAGCCAGGTGGCTCGCGAAAAAGTGACCGTCGCATTGAGCGGCGACGGAGGAGACGAGAGTTTCGCCGGATATTCGCGATACTACATGGATATGCAGGAGAATCGAATGCGCAGGGTTCTCCCTCTCAGTGTCCGAAGAACGCTTTTCGGACCGCTCGCCATGGTGTATCCGAAGATGGATTGGGCTCCACGGTTTCTGCGAGCAAAGACGACTCTTCAGAGTCTTACTTTCGATCCGGCCGAAGGATACTTTGAGACGATGTCGACGTTCCGGCGTCATGACAAACCCAAAATCATTTCCAACGACTTCAAACAGCGCCTGGGAAGTTACGATACGACCGATATCTTTCGCGACTGTTACGGCCGAGCAGATACTGCCGATCCATTGTCCCGAATTCAGTATCTGGACGTGAAGACGTACCTCACCGACGATATTCTGACCAAAGTCGACCGAGCCAGTATGGCCAATTCGCTCGAGGTCCGCTGTCCGCTGCTGGATCACAAACTCATGGAGCTAGTCGCCTCGATGCCTTCCAGGCTCAAATTAAAAGGGGCTCTCGGCAAGTACATTTTCAAGAAAGCAATGGAGCAGCAACTGCCCAAAAATATTATCTACCGGAACAAAATGGGATTTGCTATTCCGCTCGCAAATTGGTTCCGCAATGGAATTCGCGATTACGCGCGCGCCCACATTCTCGAGCGCGAGGATCCCTATCTGTCGAGTTCGTTTATCAGAAAAATCTGGAACCAGCATCAGACCGGATATCGAGACCGTTCTTCACAACTGTGGAACATTCTGATGTTCAGGTTATGGCTCAATCGGCACGCACGCTTGTAAATGCAGCGCCACATCAGAATCCTTCACGTATTGCATGCCTTTTCGCATGGTGGCCTCGAAAATGGCATCGTCAATATCATTAACCGCTCCCCGGACCATTTGGTTCATGAACTATGTTTTCTTCATCGCGGCGGAGAGTTTCTTCAGCGGCTCGAGCGGCCTGTCCGATATTACGAACTGCACAAGCGTCCTGGAAATGATGTGCGGCTGATCTTCCGCCTTCGTGAACTGTTCCGGCAAAGCAATGTTGATCTCGTCCATACGAGAAACTGGGCGGGTTTCGATGGGATTCTGGCTGCTTGCCTGACGCTTCGACCAGCCGTAATCCACAGCGAGCACGGCCGCGATATTGCAGATCCCGATGGTAAGAACCGCCGGAGAAATCTGGCTCGTCGGGCGATGGCGTTCCGCACGTCGAAATTCATCGCGGT
Organism: Acidobacteriota bacterium; assembly: GCA_003223875.1. Taxonomy (GTDB): domain Bacteria; phylum Acidobacteriota; class Terriglobia; order 20CM-2-55-15; family 20CM-2-55-15; genus 20CM-2-55-15. Next base: position 12,652 of record QHWY01000062.1, read on the forward strand.
CTCAAGAGATCTCTATCGATGGCTGAAAGGAACGGTTCGGATCCCCGAAGAGAAATTGTTATGCATTCCCAACGGAGTCGATACAGATCGATTTCGGCCGGGGCGGAATCTCGAGTTGAGGAGAAGCTGGGGCATCGCGGAGGATGAGTTCATTGTCGGGGCCGTTGGACGGCTGGATCCGATCAAGAATCACGCGGGGCTGGTTTCTGCAGTCCGTTCACTCCAGCTTACAGGCTACAAGGTGCGATTGGTCATTGCAGGCGATGGACCCGAACGCGTGAAAATCGAGAAACTGCTGGCCTCTTCTTTCGTTCAGAGGCCGATTCTTTTGGGAGCCCGCTCCGACGTGGCTGAATTGTACAGAGCCTTTGATCTCTTTGTTTTGAACTCTTTCGCCGAGGGAATGTCGAACACATTGCTCGAAGCCATGGCTTCCGGATTACCGGCTGTTTGCACTGCAGTGGGGGGCAATGTAGAGCTCGTGCAGGATGGGCGACACGGAATTCTCATTAAAGCGAGTGACGACATGGCCCTGGCCGAAGCGATCCGCCAATACGTCCGCTCACCGGAAATGCGGATAGCCCACGGATATAACGCCAGATCTTTGATCGTGGATCAGTTTTCGCTCGAGCAGATGGTGCACAGCTACATATCCCTCTACGAGTCTGCAGCAGCCTAAGCGCATGCGCGACTATCTCATCATTGGAGTTGTGCTGGCGAGCTTACCGATTGGCTTCTTCAGGCCGTTTTACGGGTTACTCGTCTATGCCTGGATAAGTTACATGTATCCCCACATGCTTGCCTGGTCGTTTGCCCAAACATTCCCAGTAGCGAAGCTGAGTGCACTTGCGGTAATGACCGGTTTCATTGTTTCCCCAAACGGCAATCTCGCCGCAATGGCACAAAAGCAAAATGTTGCAATGCTCCTGCTTTGGTGCACCTTTTCAATATCCACTGTGTTTGCCATTTATCCCGAAGACGCCTGGAACAAATGGCAAGACGCTTCAAAGCTGATTTTGATGTCCGTGCTGGCTTCCCTGCTCTTGCGAAACCGCAGACAAATACGACAGTTTATGCTGGGGTTTTTGGGGATTGAAAGGCGGCTTGTTTGGTCTCGCTACCGGCGGACAGCAGATTGTGTACGGCCCACAGCCGAGCGTCATGGACGGAAATAACGCGATTGGGCTTGCTCTGAACATGTGCCTTCCGTTGTTGTGGTACCTGTCATCTCAGGAACACGGATGGCTGAAACGAGTTTTACAAATCGTCTTCTTTCTCACGATTCCGGCCGTCATGTTCACATACTCCCGCGGCAGCATGCTTGCATTGGCCATCTTACTGCTTGTCATGATGCTTAAAAGTAGACATCGGATCGTAATGATCTTTGCGGCGCTGATAGGTATTATCCTGGCCCTGCCATTCATCCCGGAGAAATGGCTAGAACGGCAACAGAGTATCTTGAGTTATACAGAGGACGGGTCAGCCATGTCCAGGCTTGACAATTGGAAATTTTGTTGGCGAGTTGCGCAGGATTATCCTCTCACGGGGGCGGGCTTTGCTTTTTCGTCGCGGGAAATGTTTGAGAAATACGCTCCCGAGTTCATCCTCAAGTACAACGGAAAAGTCTGGAATACACATAACATCTTCTTCAGCATGCTGACAAGTCACGGCTTTCCTGGACTAATTGCTTTCGTGCTTATGATTCTGTTCTGCATGGTCAGTTGTGTTCAGCTCAAATGGAGCGTCCGCCATGTTCCGGACTTGGCATGGGTAAAGACGTATTCCGAAATGATCCAGCTGAGCTTGCTTGCGTTCATCATAAATGGCATGTTCGTGAATATGGAATATTTCGATTTGCCATACCACTGGGTATCGGTAACCGCCTGCCTGACAGTCATCGTAAGCCGGGAACTTGCACGGACGAACGACAGCGGATCGTACGTCAGCACTCCGTTGCACGCCGCGGCGATATAGCTCCATAACACATAGCTCTATGGTTGCCCATTTGTTACCGATTTTGTTTATCTTCCTGGCGCAGGAACTAACATTCGAAGAGCGGAGCAAAATAGAAATCATTGATGACGACAGACTTGTTCCTTATCAGGAAACTTATTTTGAGGCGGGGCCTGTGACCGGCAACATCTTGAACGCTCATTATTTTCCAGGAATCAACCTTTACAACTCCGGGCGATACACGCGTGCCGAACAGGAATTCAACTACGTTTTATTGCGTCCGCAGTACATGAGCGCACATCCCAGGCAGAATGAATTTATGAGTATGTCGTATTACCTTCGCGGCATGATTTATTTCTACCATGCCAGAGGAGTCGGACACTACACGGCGGCAAAGGACGACTTTGAAGCAGCCCTGAAATGGAACCCACAGAGCCATATCGTATACATCGAACTGGCTCGCCTTTATGCCGTGTTGGGCTTTCGGGAGCAGGCAGTTTCGCTGCTGCGTCATCTTCTCCAATCGACACCGGACAAAATGATTTCCGACGAAGCTCGCAAGCAGCTCGACGCGTTCACGACGCCATCTCCATCATCTGGTGTCACCCCCGGACCAGCGGCGACTCAACCGCAACCATAGACGCCAATCAGTAATGTCCATCCAGATTATTAAGACGAAGGACGAATTTTGTGGCCTACGTGAGGTCTGGAATCAGCTGCTGTCGCGTAGTGACTCTGACACGATCTTCCTTACTTGGGAATGGCTGTCTTCATGGTGGGAAGCTTATACCGGACCAACCGACGACCTTCATATCATAGTGGTGCGTGACCAAGGTGGCCAAATCACCGGGATCGCTCCGTTCTTTCTGACGAAGCAGCGTTGGCTGCCTTTCTTCGGAATGAAGACGCTGCGGTTTGTTGGCGATGGATCTTGGGACAGCGATTACTTGGACATGATCCTGGCAAAGGAGCACGAGGAAGAGAGTTTGAGATCGATTTGGGACTACTTGCGGTCCAACAATCGTCTTTGGGACATAGTGGAGTTCCCGCCCGTTTCCGAACAATCCTCAATGCTTCGGTGGTTGAAGAATCTAGGCAGCCAGGGTGAGCTCATGCTTCGCAACGAATATGTTCCATGCTCCGTGACTCATCTGCCCCGTTCATGGGACGAGTATATGACCGCTTTAAGTCCACGTTTCCGGACGAAGATCCGCAGCACGTTGCGAAATCTGCAAGAGAGTCATGATATCCGCTTTTATTCCATCGAGAACGATAACGATTTGACGGCGGGTCTCGAGACTCTTTTTCGATTACACAGCAAACGCTGGAAGCTAAAGGAACACGACGGCGTGTTCGTCAATCCAACAAAACGTCGATTCTATTACAGCTTTGCGCCGGAATTTTTGAAGCGGGGATGGCTGGCATTCGACTTTCTTGACATTGATGGCAGGACCGTGGCGTGTCAGCTCTGCTTCCGTTATAACGGCACTCAATTTCTGTTGCAGGAAGGATTCGATCCGGAATTCGGCGCCGAAAGCGTCGGCATTGCGTTACGAGCCATGGTATTTCGGAAGGCCATTTGTGACGGCATCCACAGCTACGATTTTCTAGCAGGCGTTGGTAGGCAGAAGGCGCAGTGGGGAGCACAGGTGAAGGGCTGCGTAAAGGGTCTGGCGGCGCGCCCGACTCTTCAGAATGCCGTTTATATGAAGACGCCCATTCTTATCGAGGCTGTCAAACAGCGCGCAAAGGCTGTTCTGCCCAGGAAAGCAGTCGAACTGCGCCGGCGGCTGCTGACCTCCTGATACCGGTTACAACCTCCGATGACAGTAAGTAAGAACGATCTTGTGCGAACGTCCGGTCGGCCTCGGGTTTTAATCTATACGACGCTGTTTCCGAATTCGGTTGATCCGCTGCAGGGGAATTTTGTTCTTGAGCGAATGCGGCACCTGCAGCCTTTTGTCGATATGTCCGTCGTCGCTCCGGTTCCCTACTTTCCTCGAGTTCGCCTGAACCAGCGTTGGTACCAATTCGCCAGCGTTCCACGCAGTGAAACCTTTGCCGGGTTCAATGTCGATCATCCTCGCTATGTCGTATTTCCAAAGCTCGGAATGACCACGCATGGCGTCTCGATGTTTGCGGGTAGTCTCAGGCGCGTATGCGCGCGACTGCGTGCGAGCGACTATGACCTGATTGATGCGCACTATGTTTATCCGGATGGGCTGGCAGCAACGTTGTTGGGGGCCGTTCTGAATAAGCCTGTGATCGTCTCTGCCCGAGGCACGGATATTAATGTATTTTCTGGGCTCAGGATGATCCGGCCGATGATTCAGCACGTCCTGAGTCGGGCAGATGCCGTCATTGCCGTCACGCAGGCTCTGAAAAGCATGATGGTCGCTTTGGGTTGTCCCAGCGGCAAGATAAGCGTCATCCAAAATGGGGTTGACTCGCTGAAGTTCATGCCCATCTCTCGCAAATCAGCGCGGCGCGAGCTCGGCTTACCAAACCGTCAACGAATCCTGCTGGGGGTTGGACGGCTTCTTGAACCCAAGGGCTTTCAGATTCTCATCGAAGCTGTAGGCCGCCTGAGATCGCGCCATCCGGACATTATGTTGCTCGTAGTAGGAGAAGGGCCGTATCGGACAGCACTCGAGAGGCAGATCAGAGACCTGGGAATTTGTAACAACGTCAAACTGGCCGGAGCTCAACCACACGAGCAACTGGCGCTCTGGTATAGCGCGGCGGATCTGTTTTGCATGGCAAGTTCAAGAGAAGGATGCCCCAATGTCGTATTGGAGGCGATGGCATGTGGCTTGCCGATAATAGCCACTCCCGTTGGAGGCGTACCTGAAATCGTAGTTTCCCCTTCAGTAGGTAAGCTTATCGACCGCACACCGGAAGCTTTCGAACAGGCAATCGATGAGAGCTTAAGCCGGCAATGGAACTATGCTGCGATCATTGCTCACAGCCGGGCCTATAGTTGGCCCACTGTTGCCAGTGAAATCTTGAACATTTACTCCGAAGTATTAACCCGGCGAAATTCGCAGCGTTCAAGTTAACTTCAACCCGTCTGAGCGCTGAAGGGCATCCTCTCCCCCCGAGGGAGAGGGACCGCTTTTCAATTTATTCAGACCTTCGCTACAGTTGCAGCGATGCAGAAGGTTACACACAAATGAGTTCAGAACATCCGCCCGTATTCGTAATGAACGTGTATTACAGCGGGCTTGGCATTGCGCGCTCCTTGCACGGCCGCGGCATTGATGTATTCGGGCTTTCGTCCGAAGCCGACGCGCCTGGGATGACTTCGGGCTTCTTCAACGGCATCTACGAAGTGCCGAATGGGCGAGACGAGCCTGACGCGCTGTATCGGCGATTACTTGAACTGAGAACCAAACATAGCGACGCCCCAGTGATATTCCCGACTCGCGATTTTGACGTTCTCTTTCTCCATCACTACGGCCAACAGCTTAGCCCCTTTTATCGTGTGCCGCAGGATGGAGGATTTGATTGTCTGATGGATAAACTCGAGCTGGCAAAAACAGCTTCGAGATTGGGGATGGCCGTACCTCCGACCATCGTATGTAGTTCCGCACAGGAGCTTCAAGAACGACTTGGAACGATTCGATTTCCTGTAGTCGTCAAGCCGCGTTTTGCTTATCTTTGGAGGCGCAAAAGCGCATGGGAAGCTGTAGGCGCGCGGAAAGCCTTCCTTGTGGAATCTGCGGATGAGCTACACCGCGAGTATGAGCGCATCGCAGGCCTGAATCCCGAGATTCTAATCCAGGAGTACATTGCCGGTTCCGACAGTGACATTGTCGTCTGTTGCTGTTATGTGAGCCGGAATCACGGCTTGCTCGGACACTTTACAGCCAAAAAACTCCGTCAGAATCCGCCGTTGTTTGGTACTGGCTGTGCGATTGAGGCTGCCGATATCCCAGAAATCGTTCCGCTGGCCGCGCTCATTCTCGAGTCGTCCGGGTATTCGGGTCTGGCCGAAGTGGAATTCAAACATGACAAGGACTCAAATACTTTTTATCTGATCGAAATAAACCCAAGACACTGGGACCAGCATGAGTTAGGCACACGGGTTGGCGTGAATTTATCGTGGCTTGCCTATCAAAGCATGATCGGGCTGCGCCCCTCCGTTCAAATACCAACTTATAAGAGCTCGGCCGGCTACAAATGGATTGCCGAAGCAGAAGCACTGATGCTTGTTATGCGCAAGGCGTACGCGCAGCTACAGCCTGGCGGTAGGGGCACATCCTCGCCAAAAGAGCTCATCAGCCGCTGCACAGCTTTCGTCCGAACTGTCGTCGCTGAAACATATTTCCTCTTGAAAGGGCGAAAGATGTTTGCCATTTCGAACAGGCGTGATCCGATACCGGGTCTGTTACTGGCCTTTCGGACCTTTCGGCAAATTTTTAAAATGATGATCCATCACCTCCTATCCGATCGAACTGCACCCTATGCCGCCGACAATCGATAACGCAAAACCCCGAACGGATTCTGCCAGCCTTGGTTTATGGCAACATCACGGCGAGAATCTCCTTTTGCTCCAGCCCTTCATGGATAGTGTGATCGTTGGCGGCGAAGGCTGCTACATGATCGACGCCGATGGGAACCGCATTCTCGATCTGGCAGCAGGCCAGTTCTGCAGCGTTTTGGGCTACAGTCATCCAAGATTCGTGCAGCGCCTGCAACATCAACTGGCAGATCTTTTGCACATCGGTGATCAGTACGTCAGTCCGGGCGTGTTAAAGGCGGCTTCACGTCTTGCCGGCGTTGCGCCGGCTGGTTTGAAAAAAGTAGTTTTTCTTTCCACCGGATCTGAGGCGAACGAATGCGCCATGCGTATCGCGAAGTCTGTGACCGGCCGCACCGGAATGTTGGGATTTTCGCGCGGGTACTACGGAATTTCACTTGCCACCCGGAATTTAAGCTCGATATCGGACCACCCCGGTAAAACCGATTTTCAACCGGCGCCGGCCAACCAAAACAAGCTGATAACTCCGACATGTCGGCGATGTCCTGTTAAACAGCAATACCCGTCCTGCTCGGCCGCCTGTCTTGACGTTTCATTAGAGCTCCTGTCGTCGCAGCAGGAGAATGTGGCTGCCGTCATTATCGAACCGGTTCTCTCGGCGGGAGGAATGATTTTCCCGCCAAAGGAGTACTTGCAGAAATTGCATGCTGCGGTGCACGAACTCGGTGCCCTGTTTATCGTCGACGAGGCTCAGACAGGATTTGGCCGGTGCGGTGAATGGTTCGACATCCAGAACTATGGAATAAATCCCGACATCATGGTCATCTCCAAAACCGGAGGCAATGGATATCCTGCCGCGGCAGTGATCGTATCGGACTCGGTAGCGAAAGACCTCGAGCGGACGCATTTCACCCATTTATCCAGCCATCAAAATGATCCTCTTGCAGCGGCAGCCGTCCACGCCGTGATCGATATCGTTGAGGAAGAAAACCTGGTCGAACGCAGTCGCGCGATGGGGGAATATTTTATAGCCAGGTTGCGGGATCTCCAGAGCACACACAAGTTCATCGCGGATATCAGGGGCCGTGGGCTGATGATCGGTATGGAATTGGCAACCGGCAAAAATGATACGAGCAAGCTCGCTTTCGAAATGGCGATGCTTTGCGAGCGGCGCGGAGTCCATCTCACCTTCAGTTATTTCGAGCCCGTGATCCGAATTATTCCCCCACTCATCATTTCCCAGGAAGAGATAGATGCAGCCATCACAGTCATGGACGAAGCTCTGTCGATAATAGAAAGGGGCTCAAGCAGCCTGAATGACCTCCTTCCCAAGAACTGTAAGAGCGGTCCTTTTACAAGGGGGATGATCGACGAATCCCATTTGAGTTTGCGCCGGATGTGGCAGACCTCACCACAGCAGTGGCTGAACAAGCTGCAATCTCTTCGACGAAATAAATGAAAAAAATATTGATGATTGCCTTTCACTATCCGCCGTTTAGCGGCGGCAGCGGCGTTCATCGGACTCTGAAATTTACTAAATATCTTCCAGAGTTTGGCTGGCAGCCTCTCGTTCTCACGGCAAACCGCCAGGCGTATTCCCACTCGGCAAACGGGCACTCTGAAGTACCGGACGGCGTTGAAACCATCAGAGCGTTTGCGTTGGATGCAAAGCGTCATTTGTCGTTTCGCGGGAAGTACTTACAATGTCTTGCCCTGCCCGATCAATGGATTAGCTGGTGGCCTAGTGCGGTGGTGGAGGGCTTGAGCTTGATACGCAAACATCGTCCGGATGTGATTTGGTCGACGTATCCGATCGCTACCGCGCACCTGATCGGTTTGACGCTTAACCGATTAAGTAGCATTCCCTGGATAGCGGATTTCAGGGACCCCATGACGGACACGGATCCGCAGAGCGGACAAGAATATCCTCTTGACGCTCGTATTCGCCGGGCGAACGCACGAATCGAAAGATGGACGATGAACCATTGCACGCGGGCAGTCGTTACAACTCCCGGTACGCTGTCGATTTACGTCAATCGCTTTCCGGCTGTTTCAGAAAACCGGTGGAAGCTGATTCCGAATGGATATGATGAAGACGATTTTCTCGCTGCCGAGCAGCACGTCTGTTCTCGTGCTCGCAACGGCAAACCCGCCACGTTCGTGCATAGCGGACTCCTCTATCCTCATGCGCGCGATCCGAAAATGTTTTTTGCGGCTCTAGCGGGTCTGCGCCGCGCCGGTGTGATCTCACCTTCAAGAGTAAAGATCGTCCTGCGTGCCACTGGTTACGATGATTTCTATCGTCCGCAGGTCCAGGATCTCGGGCTCGCAGATATGGTGTTTTTCGAACCTGCCGTTTCTCATCGCGAAGCGCTCATCGAGATGCTGAACGCGCATGGACTTCTCGTGCTTCAGGCATCCAGTTGCAATATGCAAATCCCAGCTAAGTTGTACGAGTGTCTGCGCGCACGCCGGCCGATATTTGCGATGACCGATCCCGCCGGCGACACTGCAGCAGTGCTGAGATCGGAGGGAATGAAATTTATAGTACCTCTCGATTGCAAACAAACCATCGCAGACAACTTTGTGCGATTTCTTTCTGCGGCTGAAGGATGGCATCACACGTCCTCTTCAGAGGATCGTCATTCAAGGAAAGCAAGAACACGAGATCTAGTGGAGCTGCTGGACTCCGTTTCCGCTGCGTAAACGCTCTGAAAATCTCCTATAAGACTATGACAGGAAATTATCCTAACCTACTTCGCGTAACGAAGAACGAACGTTTGAGATTGGGTCTGGCGCCGGTCATCGCTAAGCACGGACTGCACGAGCTTGATATCTTTTCGGATTCCGCCTTGATTCATCTCTTAGAAACACACCCCAGAGATCAGCTGCAGGCTTTTACGATGGGTACGGACTGGGAGAATCGACACGAGTGGCAGCCCGTGGATACCGCCGGAGCTTCCGGCGTAGATTTGTTTAATGCGGTATCCAAAGGGCACCTTTGGTTCAACATCTTTCGGGTTCACCTGTTCCATTCTCCCTTTCGCGATCTGTTGAACCGTCTGTTCAGCGAACTTACGGAGGCTAACCCGGACTTTCACTGCTTTAACCAGACCGGTACGTTAATCGTATCGTCCCCCAAGGCGTTGGTCTACTACCATGCCGATGCGCAACCAAATTTGCTTTGGCACGTTCGCGGGTCAAAGCGAGTCTGGGTCTATCCGGCCGAGGACGCCGAGCTTATAGATCAGGAGCTGATGGAGGACATCTTTGCATCATACATTGACGAAGAAGTGCCATACAGGCGTGAATTCGACGAAAAGGCCATCGTGTTTGATTTGAATCCCGGGGAAGTCATATCGTGGCCTCAGAACTCGCCGCATCGGATCAGGAATGTTGGCGGCCTGAATGTCTCCTTCAGCACGATTTATGAAACCGAGCCGAGCTCCCGGCGCAAACTGACCTATTGTGCAAACAGACTCCTTCGCCGGACATATCATCTGCCTGCGCGATCTACAAAGGAGACCGGCATTTCTGCTCGTCTCAAGTGTCTTACTTACCGCGGATTTCGAAAACTAGGACTGGTTCCTGTGCCTCCCAGAAGAGCATATATCACCAGGCTCAGGATCAACCCGGAAGCCGCTGGCGGGTTCGAACCCATTGATGATGGGCCCGTGTTGACGGAGTTTTCGAAAAAGGAATTTGTCTTAAAAAAAGATCGTTGGGGAAGGCTTGCAGCGGTAGCACAAGCCAAACCTCGATAAGTATGCCCGCGGAGAGAACAATGAACAGCGCATTGAAGCCATTCACAGCAAGCGGTGTGACGCAAGTAGACCGTCGCGACCAATTATCTGTCCGGGAATTTCGACGGGAATATTTGTACCCGGGCAGACCGGTGGTCATCACGAACGCCATTGAAGACTGGAAAGCACGCTCTCTCTGGACATTGGATTATTTCAGATCGCGTTACGCAGACACTTCGATACCGCTTTCGAAGTATGAGGGCGCGCATTATCGGGTAGAAGCTGTGGAAACCGCTTCGTTGGGCTCTTTCATAGGTTCCATCGAACACAATGATTTCACAACCTACCCTTACTATATACGAGACGACTGGCGGATCTTCGTTACGCACAAAGAGCTGATGGGAGATTATCAGATTCCGAAATATTTCTTCGATTGGTATGTTTTTGTCCCGCCTTTCATGAAATTGATATATCCGCGGATTTTTATCGGTCCCAAGGGAGCAATTACACCGTTACATCTCGACATCTGGGAAACCCATGCCTGGTTGGCTCAACTCGTAGGGCGAAAGCGGTGGCTGTTGTTTCCGCCAGATCAGCGTCCGCTCCTGTACGACTATCAAGTACGGCCATTCCAGCCAGATCTCGAGAAATTCCCCCTATACCGTAACGCCAGGCCGTTCGAATGCATCATTGGTCCCGGAGATCTCATCTTTGTCCCCAGTGGTTGGGCTCACGAGGTCATTTCGCTCGACACAACAATTTCAATCACGCACAACTATATGGGACCGGGCTGCTTTCGGCCAGCATTGGCGAACTGCATAAAAGAAAAAGTCATCGGCCGTTTGGCGAACGCTTTTCAGTACTGAGCGCGCTAACGTTCTGTATACGCTTGACAGAAAGTTATTTGCATAGAGAATCAACCAGACCTGTGAAGATCCTTCCGTGACTCGAGTGGCGGTAGCCTGCGACAGCCATCCACATCCTTGAAACGACAGGAGAAAATCCCAGATGCACAAGGGCATACCGCGCGTAAGTATCGGTTTGCCGGTCTTTAATGGCGAGCAATTCCTTCCGGAAGCTGTCGACTCGCTCTTAAGACAAACGTATTCGGATTTTGAATTAGTCATTTCCGACAACGGATCGACCGACTGCACCGAGACAATCTGCAGAGATTACGCTGCGAAGGATCGGCGCGTGCGGTATTACCGCGGCAATCAAAATCGTGGCTCTGTATGGAACTTTAATCGAGTATTCACGCTTGCCCGGGCCGAGTACTTCAAATGGGCGGCGTGTGACGATATATGCGCGCCGGAATACCTGGGAGCCTGTGTCGAGGCGCTTGATTCAGATGTTTCCGTCATTCTGTGTTACAGCGAAACCATTCTTATCGATGAGAAAGGAAAACAACTAGGTCGATACATCGATCGGTGCACCGATGCTGGTTCTACGGTCCCGCATGAGCGATTTCGGGATCTCATTGCGAACCTGGGCTTATCGAATCCAATGTTTGGGCTAATTAGGGCGAAGGCGCTTCGAAGAACACCTGTTATCGCGAACTATATCGGATCGGACATAGTTCTGCTCGCTGAACTCGCCCTTCTCGGCAGGTTTTATAAAATTCCAAATTATCTTTTCTTCCGAAGAGATCATCCGCAAAAGTCCGACCGCGCGAATCGCACGCTCGAAGAACTCGCCGTATGGTACCGCCCCGACAACAAGGGCTCGATCCATCAATTGCGAAATTCGCGGCTGTTTCTCGAATATCTCGCATGCGTGCGACGCCAGCCGCTATGCTTTCAACAGAAGGCGCGATGTTATCTGCATATGGCGAAGTGGCTGAAATGGGAATTGAAAGAAATTTCATCTGAATGCACATACGCACTTACCCAAATGGCGACTTCGCGCCGGGAGAATCGGGCATGAATAGTTCTTTTGAAACGCTGCAGATGATGACGGCTAGTGCTCAAAAAGAGATGATCTCTTGCCGTCTCTGTGGAAATTCACTGTCTTCGCCTTTCTTAGATCTAGGTCAACAACCGCTTTGCGAAAGTTATCTGCAGCAACACCAGTTAAACCAGATGGAGCCTTTTTTCCCTCTTCAGGTGTACGTATGCCGCGACTGCATGCTCGTCCAACTGGATCAATACGTGAGTCCGGGTCACATCTTCAGTGAGTATGCCTACTTTTCATCCTACTCGGATGGCTGGTTGAAGCACTCGAAAGCCTATGTGCAAATGGCTATCGAGAGATTCGGATTAGGGCCGAAGTCACTTGCTGTAGAGCTTGCCAGCAACGACGGCTATCTGCTCCAGTATTTTGTAGAGGGTGGAATACCCGTCCTGGGAATAGAGCCTGCGGCAAACGTTGCGAATGTGGCTATAGAAAGAGGCATTCCGACGACAGTAAAGTTCTTCGGAGTCCAGGCGGCGGAAGAACAGATAGAGAATGGGATGGCAGCCGACCTTCTAATCGGCAACAATGTTCTTGCCCAGGTTCCGGATCTTCACGACTTCGTCGAAGGTATGCGGATATTACTCAAGCCGCAGGGCAACATAACAGTGGAGTTTCCGCATCTGTGGCGGCTGCTCGAGTCCAATCAGTTTGACACCATTTATCACGAACACTTTTCCTACTTCTCATTAACAGTTGTTGAGAGATTGTTTTCCGAACATGCCCTGAAAATCTTCGATGTCGAAGAACTACCCACTCACGGCGGCTCGCTGCGAATCTATGCATGCCACCGGTCGAACTCCGAACCGGCCAGCAAGCGTTTAAACGACCTACGCAGGCACGAGGCGGACTTAGGCCTGGACCGATTGGAATGCTATATGTCGTTTGCAGAAAGAGTGAAAGAAACGAAGCGGAAACTGCTCGAATTTATGATTGCGGCGAAGCGGAACGGAAAGCAGATCGCCGGTTATGGCGCCGCAGGCAAAGGCAACACGTTGCTGAACTACTGTGGCATCCGGACGGACTTCTTGGATTACGTCGTCGACAGGAACCCTTATAAACAAGGCCGGTTTCTTCCTGGGACACACATTCCAATCTATCATCCCGACCGCATCAGGGAAACCAAGCCCGATCTTGTGTTGGTTTTGCCGTGGAACGTAAAGGCCGAAATTATGTCCCAGAATTCTTACATTTGTGAATGGGGCGGACAGTTCATTGTCCCTATTCCAGAAGTCCAAATCTACTCCTGACGCACTGTCCACGTCTACTCCTTCTAATAGGTACAAAGTCATGAAAGTGTTAGTCACCGGTCACAACGGGTATATTGGTTCAGTAATGGTGCCGATACTGCAGGAGGCAGGGCATACTGTTATCGGATTAGATACCTACTACTACGAGGATTGCACGTTCGGGCCAAACACTCCGGACATTCCAGCTTTGAGGAAAGATCTCCGTGAGGTTGACGCGACCGATCTTATAGGTTTTGACGCCATCATTCACCTTGCCGCACTGTCTAATGACCCTCTTGGCAATTTGGATAGCGACCTCACGGATCAGATCAATCATCGCGCTTCAGTTCGCCTCGCGAAATTAGCCAAAGGTGCAGGCGTCCGGCGATTTCTATTTTCATCATCCTGCAGTCTCTATGGTGTGGCTGGTGACGCGATTCTAACCGAAGAGGCTTCATTCAATCCCGTCACAGCATACGGCTGGTCGAAGGTTCACGTTGAAAAAGAAATTGCACAGCTTGGCGATGACACGTTTACTCCGACTTTCCTGCGCAATGCTACCGCGTATGGTGTCTCGCCAAGGCTTCGAGTGGATGTGGTTATCAACAACCTGGTGGGTTATGCCGTTACTACAGGTGAAATTCTCATTATGAGCGACGGCACACCATGGAGGCCGCTGGTCCACGTCGAGGATATTAGCCTGGCCTTCCGGTGCGTCCTTGAAGCGCCGGCAGACCTAGTGCACAACCAGGCCCTGAATGTCGGAAGCACCCGAGAAAATTACCGCGTGTCCCAACTGGCTGAAATGATACGAGAGGTTGTGCCGGGCAGCGTCGTCAAGTACGCATCTGGCGCAGGCCCAGACAGCCGGTGCTATCGCGTGGATTGCGACAGAATTGCCAGCGTCTTACCACGCTGCAAGCCGAGATGGACTGCGCGCGAAGGCATCGAGCAGTTGTATTCTGCCTACAAGACCTATGGTTTGACGGCGGATGATTTCCTTGGACCGCGCTATCAACGAATCAAAACAATCCAGAGGCTGCAATCACAAGAGCGCCTGGATGAGCGTCTGCGCTGGATCGATCGGAAAAGCAGCGCGGAGCGAAACACACACACTGTTGCACACTTGAATTAGCGTCATTTGCATGGTCATTGTCGACGAAGCCCTGAAAAAAAGGCACTACGAGAACAAGCCGATTCGCGTCGCCCTCATTGGGGCTGGATACATAGGCAGCGCAATCGCCCTTGAAATGTTGACTGGTATTACCGGCATGAAGCTGGTCGCCATCTGCAACCGTACTCCTTCCAAAGCGAGGCACGCCTATGAGGCGGGAGGGATTCAATCGGTCAAAGACGTTCAAACTCTGGCACAGCTCGAACAGTGCATTACGGATGGCGTCTACGCTACGACAGACGATCCGATGCTGCTATGCCAGGCTGAGAACGTCGATGCAGTTATTGAAGCAACAACGGATATCGACTTTGGTGCTCGCGTGGTTCTGGAAGCGATTGCAAATCGCAAAGCCGTAATCTTGATGAATGCTGCAGTCGATGCGACTATCGGACCTATCTTGAAAGTGTATGCAGATCGGGCTGGGATTGTTCTGACCTATACCGATGGGGATGAGCCCGGCGTGGCCATGAATCTGTATCGGTTTCTGAAAACAGTAGGGTACCAGCCGCTTCTTATGGGACAAATCAAGGGACTGCTGGACCATTACCGCAATCCCGAGACGCAGCGGGCATTCGCCGAAAAGGCAAAACAGAAACCAGCCATGATTGCTTCTTATGCCGACGGCACGAAACTCTCGCTGGAGGCGACCATCATGGCGAATGCCACCGGCTTTAAGGTCGGCAAACGAGGCATGTACGGCCCTAAATGCACAGATGTTCGGCATATCGTCGAGCATTTTTCGGCCGAACAGCTACTTCAAGCCGGCGGCTGGGTGGACTACGTTTTGGGAGCGGAGCCCGGCAGTGGCGCCTTTGTCGTGGCATACAGTGACTCTCCGATCAAGCGCGAATATATGGTCAATTTCAAAATGGGAGGAGGGCCGCTGCATGTGTTCTACACACCATATCACCTTGCTCACGTGCAGGCGCCTCTCAGCGTCGCTCGCGCTGTCCTTTTTCATGACGCGACGATCGCACCCGCAGGTGCGCCGGTGTGTGACACGTTCGCGGTTGCCAAGCGAGACCTGAAAGCCGGTGACGTTCTTGACGGCATGGGCGGGTTTACTTGTTACGGGCTGATTGACAACTATGATATTTGCCAGGCTGAGAATTTGTTACCGATTACGCTCTCCCAAGACTGCCGAATGAAACATGACATCGGAAAGGATCAGCCCATTACCTACGCCGACGTCCTTTTGCCAGCAGATCGCCTGTGCGACAGGCTCCGAATTGAGCAGCAACGGCATTTCGATTCTCAAGTTAGCCGGTGTTTAACGACTGCGTAAAACAAGGACTATGCTCGAATTAGAGAAAATATCAACAGCCGGCCAGCCCGCTTTTCAAGAGCAGCGTGAATATTGGGATGAGCGCTGGAATCGCCAGCGCCGGCCGAATGACTGGCAGCTCCGGCGAGGCCAGACAATACTCGAGCTCGCACGAGATCTTCGGCTGAAAGATCCTAAGATACTCGACCTTGGGTGCGCGACCGGCTGGTTCACCGCCCAGCTTTCCGGTTTGGGAAAGGATGTAACGGGAATCGATTTATCTGAAGGGGCGATCAAGCTGGCTCAGCGCGACTTTCCTGAGATCCACTACATTGCCGGTAATATTTTTGAAATGAATCTGCCTGCTGAATCGATGGACCTGGTTGTTAGCCAGGAAGTCATCGCACATGTACCCGATCAGCATGAACTGGTCAGGCGGATCGCCCGACTGATCAAACCTGACGGTTATTTGATTATCAGTACCGCGAACAAGTTTGTGATCGAGCGCTGGGACATGGGTCCAGATCCTGATCGCCACATCAAACAGTGGCTCACGATGAAGAGCTTCAAGAAGGTTCTGAAACCGCATTTCAGAATCTTGAAGGGATTATCGATCATTCCGATAGGAGATCGAGGCATCCTGCGGTTTCTGAGCTCATACAGATTCAATGCCATGCTCAGACCGCTCTTGTCCGGCGATCAAATCGAATGGTTGAAAGAAAAAGCCGGGCTCGGCTACAGCCTGATCTTACTTGCCCAAAAGAAATAAGTCCTCATCAAGGTAATCCGAAAAAATGCTACGGTCACTGAACCGCATTGGGATACTCGGTCACGTCGGCACGGGTAATCTCGGCGATGAAGCTATCATCACAGCGGTCATTCAGAATCTGCGCAGGCGCTGCCCTGAGAGCGAGATTTGCGCTTTCACGTCAAATCCGGAAGATACTCAGGAAAGACATCGCGTGCCGGCGTTTCCTCTGCGCCGTGGGCGCATCGACTCCAGAGTGGCACAACAGACGACAACCGCCGACAGCAGTCGTCCGAAGGCGGTTTCCCGCTTCAAGAGTTCCCTTAAACGAGCGCGTCCTCTTTACAGGATTTTGAAAGCCACTCGCGACTGCGCCAGCATGACAGTCGGCGTGCTGCAGGAACTCGCGTTTATCGCCACATCGTATCGCTATGTGAAACATCTAGATCTGCTCATCATCGCCGGTTCCCATCAACTGAACGACTTCGTGGGCGGCGCATGGGCATTTCCGTACACGCTTTTGAAATGGACTTTGATGGCGCGCCTTGCTGGTGCCCGAGTCGCATTCCTCAGCGTTGGTGCCGGCCCGGTCAGCTCCCGCTTAGGGAAACAATTCATCCGGTGGACGCTGGCGCTGGCGTGTTACCGATCTTTCCGCGACGAGCGTTCGCGGGACCTCGTCAGCGAAATCGGCAGCGAAGGCAAGAACCTATTTGTGCCAGACCTTGCGTTCAGCTTATCTGCCCCGGAGAAACACCTGTCGCGGTTGCCGTCGCAACCCGTTATCGGCATTAATCCACTCCCATTTTTCGACAGCTGGTACTGGTATAAGAGCGATGACCAATTGTATAGGCAATACGTCCGGAAGATCGCTTCCGCAGCCGAACTCGCCATCGACAACGGCTATGCGGTATGGCTTTTTCCGACGCAGCTTCGTGCCGATCCTCTCGTGATAGAAGACGTACGTCGCGGCATGAGCGAAAGATATCGTCACCATCTGCTCAACTGGCCCGTCCAGAATTTCGAGGATCTCGTTGCCGGCATCAGCGCATGCAGATTTGTTATCGCGACTCGATACCACGGAATTCTGGTCTCTCTTCTTTTGAAGACGCCGGTGCTGGCGCTTGCATATCACGGAAAATCTAAGGACCTGATGAGGCTTTTAGATCAGGACAAATATGTACTAGACGCCGCGTGCTGGGATCTGGAGAGTCTGCCGGATCTTTTCTTCCAGCTCGATCGACAGCGGCGGCAGATCACCGAGCAGATCGCGTTACGGCTGCCCACAATCCGCGGGATGCTTGCGGCTCAATACGATGCTGTACTCGGCCAAACCTTACCTCAAAGCGAAAGTAGCGCAGCCGAAACATTTGGACCGCCGTCCGAAGACCGCTCGATCCAGATGATCTCCGGAGCAGAAGGAGCGATCAAATGAAAGTCGTACTGTTTTGTGGTGGACTAGGGATGCGACTAAGGGAATATTCGGAACACATCCCCAAGCCAATGGTACAAATCGGATACAGACCGATTCTGTGGCATGTAATGAAGTACTACGCTCATTATGGTCACACGGATTTCATTTTGTGCCTCGGATATCAGGCCGACACATTCAAGAATTACTTTCTCAATTATAACGAGTGTATGTCCAATGACTTCATACTCGCCAGAGGTGGCAAAGAAATGAAGCTATTGAACAGTGACATTCACGATTGGCGAATTACATTCGTAGATACAGGAATGACGTCCAATATCGGGCAAAGGCTCAAAGCTGTCGAAAAACATTTGGAAGGAGAAGAAATCTTCCTGGCGAACTACAGTGATGGCCTGACGGACCTGCCGCTTCCCCAATACATCGATTCTTTCGTCAAGAAAGGTGGTGTAGGAGGTTTCTTATGTGTCCGGCCGACGCAGAGTTTTCATGTCGTGTCACTCACGGATGAATTCGTGAGCGGTATCCGTCACATCCGTGAATCCGGGATTTGGATGAACGGCGGATACTTCGTCTTTCGAAAGGACATCTTCAAATACATGCGTGAAGGCGAAGAGCTCGTACAGGAGCCTTTCCAAAGGCTGATCCAGAACAGGCAACTGATTGCGCATAAATACGACGGCTTTTGGGCTTGTATGGACACCTTCAAAGAAAAACAGGCCTTGGACGACTTATACGCCCGCGGGGAGGCTCCTTGGGAAGTTTGGAAGTCCGCACAAAAGAACGAAGTGGAACTCATTAATGCTTAGCCTGGGATTTCGGACGCAAAGCGACACGCCCCTGCGTATTTTGTGCCTCGGTGCACATTGCGACGACATCGAAATAGGTTGCGGAGGAACGATCCTGACGCTGCTCGAAACGTACAGACGGACGACTGTGGATTGGGTTGTTTTCAGCTCCGAGGATCAAAGAGGGGCCGAAGCGCATGAAAGCGCGAACACGTTCCTGAAGCAGGCCGGATCGAAAAATATCGTCATCAAAAATTTTACCAACAGCTTTTTTCCCTATATTGCCGGCGAGATCAAACGATATTTCGAAGAATTGAAACGGAACGTCTCCCCAGACCTGGTTTTCACCCACTACCGAAATGATTTGCATCAGGACCATCGAGTGATTTCCGAACTCGCCTGGAATTCGTTCCGCAATCATATGGTTCTCGAATATGAGATCCCCAAATACGACGGTGATCTGGGTTCCCCGAATTCCTTCGTTCACCTTGACCAGTCGATGGCTGAGAGGAAAATCAGTTACATCCTGGAAAGCTTTCGATCACAAAGAACAAAACAGTGGTTCGATAAGGAGACGTTTCTGGCGATGCTTCGGTTGCGAGGAATGGAATCCAACGCGCCCAGCAGGTATGCGGAGGCGTTCTATTGTCGGAAGGCCGTCCTAGCTTAACCCCGTCGCTCTCTTAATTATGTTCAAGGGCCACAAAATCGGATGGAGTGTTGTGCTCAACTGGATGGCACTCGCCGTTTCCATAAGCGTCGCGTTCTTCCTGTCGCCGTTTGTCGTCCACAACCTTGGCAACCTCGCGTATGGAATCTGGACTCTTATCAATTCGATGATTGCGTACATGGGGCTTCTCGATTTAGGGATGCGGGGAGCGGTCACCCGGTTTGTATCGAAGCATCGCTCCCAAGGAGAGCACCTGGATGCCAGCCGAACTGTTTCGGCCGCTTTTTGGCTGAGGGCAGCAATTGGTTTGATCATTGTCAGCGGCGCACTGGTTCTGCCATCGATTGCGATTGCCGTCTTTCGGATTCCTCCCGAGATGCAGATGGCCACGCGTTGGACCATCGGTGTGGCTGGCACAAGTTTTGCCGTCACGCTTGCTTTTGGCGTCTTTGGCGGTGTTCTCGCAGCCTTGCAGCGTTTCGACCTGCTCAGCGGCGTAGGAATCGTGCAGACGCTGCTACGCGCCGGTGGCGCCATATGGCTTCTGAAAACGGGACACGGGATCGTGAGCCTCGCGGTTTGGGAACTGATTGTGGCCGTTCTGGCAAACATCGCCTTGACGACGCTGGCGCTGCGCGTCTATCGCGAGCTTCAGCTCCTCATACGCCCGCCGGATTCAGCGACACTGCGAAAATTGTGGGGATTTGGCTCGTATTTGCTCCTCGTGAATGTATGCGGCCAGGTTGTGTATTACACCGACAATCTGGTAGTGGGCGGTTTTGTCTCCGCCGGAGCAGTCACGTTCTTTACGATAGCGGGCGGCTTGATTGAATACGCGCGGCAGGTTGTTGCCGCCCTCGGCGGGATCCTTTTCTCCCTAGCGAGCGGCCTGGACGCTCAAGGACAGGAATCTCAGATCCGCCGCCTATTGATCTTCGGGACTCGCGCAACCTTGCTGGTTGGCATGCCCATTCAGATAGCGCTCTTCTTCGGGGGACATACCTTTATTAGTCTATGGCTTGGACAAGAATACGCCGCCATCTCCGGTAGATTGCTACAAATTTTGCTGGTGGCGCAGTTACTCGCGATCGCCAATTACACCAGCTTCAATGTCGTTTGCGGTTTGGGGAAACACAAGCCGGTTGCTTTGATGGGCGTTGCCGAAGCCGCAGCGAATCTGCTGCTCAGCATCGTCCTAGTTCGAAGAATCGGATTGGAAGGGGTTGCCTGGGGCACCGTCGTACCGAGCCTGGGTATCCACCTTTTGTTCTGGCCTCGGTATGTGTCGAAAACTGTTGGGATCCGCATTAGAGATTACGTATGGCAGGGATGGATGCGTTCAGGCCTTGCTGTGATGCCGTTCGGCATCGCCTGTTACCTCGCCGATCGTTTTTGGGTTGCGACAAGCCTTATCTCCTTTTTCCTGCACATGGCTGTGCTGTGCCCAGCCCTGCTAATAGGGGTCGCCATTAATTTCCCCGACGAGATTTCCGAACAATTGCGCAGCCGTCTCCGGATCAACTCCAGTTTGGAACCGGTGTTCGGTTTAAAAAAAGCAGAATAACAGTACACGCTTCTCAGTTGTGTAGACATGAAAAATTTTGAGAATCTCACAATAAGCGACTACATAGATATAGCGCGCCGAAGGATTTGGTACGTTGTTACCACTACCACCCTCGTTGCAGCAGGAACAGTGCTGTTTGCGTTACGCCTTCCGGCCATCTACAAATCAGAAACGACAATCGCAATATCCAGCCGGTTCCTTCCTGAAAATTACATGCCGACTATAGATCGGCAGACCATCACTGACCGTATGGATTTTGCGAGACAGCAGCTCCAAAGCCGGACGTTTTTAGAAGGAATTGTGGAGGAGTTTCATCTCGCCGGCCCCGATGGAGTGGAGAAGGCCGCTGAAGTGATTCGGAACAAAATCGAAATCACGGTATTAACAGCGAATACATTCAAGCTGGGTTTTCCCGCGGCTGATCCATTCTCCGCCCAGGCCGTAACAAAACGTCTTACTGAACGAATCATTCAATTGAACGATTCTTTTAGGAAAGAAAAAGTACAGGTCGCCGATCAATTTCTGGAGGAGCAATTAGAACAAGCAGGAAATGAGCTTTCCGAAGCGGAACGGAAGCTGTTGCAGTTGCGCAACGGTGCATTCCCGGGCGTGACAACGGACGTCGTTACTCCCGATGTTGTCCGAGATTTGCAGGCGCAACTCGCCAAACTAGATGCACAGGTGGAGAGTGCGAACGATCAACGTAAGGTCCTCCAGCGGAGACTCGAAGAGCACCGGCAGCTTAAGATAGCACTCAATGCATCGTCACCGCCGCCACCACCCGCTGCCCACACCGAATCCACTACAGCCGCGGCTATCGAGACACCACCACCACCGTCTCCTCTTGAAACGGAACTGGCAAACCGGCAGGCACAGTTGGCCGCTGCTTCGGTACGATATACACCCCGCCACCCTGAGGTTGTCCGCCTGACACAGGAGGTACGAGAATTGGAGGGCCGGGTCCGGCAGTT
>QHWY01000319.1 GCA_003223875.1 Acidobacteriota bacterium
TTTCTCATGGCGGGCGGAGGGATGGCTGTCGTGAAGAAACAGTTTTTTCCAAACTCTGACCGGCCTGAATTGTTGGTTGAGGTTCAGCTTCCATTGGGGACCAGCATCGAGACGACCAGCGCGGCGGCGAAAAAGATCGAACACTGGCTGTCGGAACAACCCGAATCGGAAATCGTGACTTCCTATATCGGAGCGGGTGCGCCGCGGTTTTTCTTTTCCTACAACCCGGAGCTGCCTGATCCCTCCTTTGCGAAGATCGTCGTGTTGACCCCGAATGCGAAGGCAAGGGATCATCTCAAATTGCAGCTGCGCCAGGCGGCCGCCGATGGTCTGGCGCCGGAAGCGCGGATTCGCGCGACGCAGTTGGTATTTGGACCCTACTCTCCCTTCCCTGTTGCTTTTCGCGTGATGGGGCCTGATTCGGCGAAACTTCGGGAAATCGCTCGCAATGTGGAAGAAATCATGCGCAACGATCCGACTATGCGCACGGTGAATGTGGATTGGGGAGAACGTGTTCCCAAGTTGCACTTCGTTTTGGATCAAGAACGACTGCAACTCATCGGGCTTTCACCAGCAGAAGCAGCGCAGCAGTTGCAGTTTCTCCTAAACGGTCAAACTATCACCCAGGTTCGTGAGAACATCCGAGCAGTAAATATTGTCGCGAGAAGTGCGGGTCCCGAGCGATTAGATCCAACCAAGCTGGAAAATTTCACCCTCACGACCCGGAATAGAAAGCCGATCCCTTTAAGCCAGATCGGACGGGTCGAGATCCAATCAGAAGATCCACTCGTCAAGCGGCGAGATCGTGTTCCCACCATCACCGTGCGGGGCGACAATATCGAGACGACCCAACCGCCGGATGTCTCGTCCGGGATTTGGGCCAAACTTGCTTCGCTTCGAAAGGCGCTGCCGGAAAATTATCGCATCGAGATGGCGGGCTCGATCGAGGAAGCAACGAAAGCCAACTCAGCACTCGCTCCACTTTTCCCCATCATGCTCCTGCTCATGCTGGCCGTCATCATCATTCAGGTGCGCTCTTTCTCGGCCATGTGGATGGTGATGCTGACCGGCCCGCTCGGGCTGATCGGCGCAGTGCCGGCGCTGCTCATTTTTCAGCAGCCTTTTGGATTTAATGCCATTCTCGGTCTGATCGGTCTGTCGGGTATCTTGATGCGGAACACACTTATTTTGATCGGTCAGATTCATTCCAATCGAGCAGATGGTCTTGATCCATATCATGCGATTATCGAGGCCACCGTCCAGCGGTCACGACCAGTCATCCTCACCGCACTGGCCGCAGTGCTGGCATTTATCCCGCTCACGCATTCAGTGTTCTGGGGCTCCATGGCCTATGTGCTGATTGGAGGCACTGCTGTTGGCACGGTGTTGACGCTTGCCTTCCTGCCCGCCCTCTACGCCATCTGGTTTCGCGTCAGCCATGCGTGAAGGAGTGCGGCATGACGACAAATGCTCTTCAGCAGGGAAGAGGGTCGGCGCCGCCCTCATGGTCGGCGCGTCCGAGGAGGACTTCCAGGCCGTGCTCGAGAGAGTGCTTAAGGACGTTGCCGCCAGCGACCGCGCGACGCCGGTCGATCCGCGCGAGGCGGAGCTCGCGGCGACCGAGCGAGAGCTCGAGAAGATCGTGAAGGGCGTATCGCCCGAGAACCTACCGCTCTTCGATGGCCGCCTGACGGAGCTTCGCCAGAAGCGGGACCGCCTTATGACGGGCCTCGCGCGGAAGCGCCGCGAGGCGGCGTCCACGCGATCGACTACGGCAGCTCGGAAGGTCCCGCCGCCCCCCGGGGAGTCGAAGGGGCCGTTGCTTGAACCATCACAGTAGAGCTATTTTAGATAGACAGATGTGAAGATGCTCGAGGACTGGAGCGCGTGACTTTTTAGATTCGACAACAATCAACCAAGGAGCATGAAATGAGTTTTTCAGGAAATACAGTTCTGGTAACCGACGGAGGTGAAGGCATGAAGTCGGATCACGACGTACTGGTCATCGGTGGCGGTCCCGCTGGATTGGGCGCGGCTATGGCATTGGGTCGGCTGCGGCGATCAGTCTTGGTCTGTGATGACTTTCGTCCCAGGAACCTAGCCGCCGCACATATGCATAACTTCGCGGGCAATGAAGGTCTGTCGCCTCTGGAATGGCGAAAGAAGGCAAGGCAGGACGTCGAGCAATACGATACCGTCAAATTTTTCGAGGGAGCAGTAACCTCGGTCGTTAAGATCCATGGAGGATTTGAAGCCACGCTTTCGTCCAAGAGCTCGGTGACGGTCAAGAAGGTGATCCTTGCCTACGGGGTTCAAGATCGACTGCCCCCGATCCCAGGTATGCAGGAGCTTTGGGGCAAATCCGTGTTTCAATGCCCGTTTTGTCATGGATTTGAATACCGAGGCCGAAGAGTGGGCGTGATCGCCAATGGCGCTTTGGCCATGCGTGTCCTTCCGATGATCTTCGGGGTGACTTCCGACATCACTCTATTCACTCACGGGAAGAGCGAGCTGACCGCCGAGCAGACGGAAATCCTTCGGCGCAGAAAAGTGCGCATTGTCGAGCATCCCGTGGAGAAGCTGATCCACGATGGGGATGCTCTGCATGGAGCGATTGCCGGGGGTGAGCTGATCGAGCAAGACGCCATCTTGGGCGGTGGTCCACCCTTTCAGATGAAGTCTGACGTAGGTGAGAGTTTGGGCTGCGAAAAAAATGAAATGGGTCTCTACAAAGTCGGCGAAGGAAATCGAACGAATGTTCCTGGAATCTATGCCGCTGGCGACAGCATAACAATGCAGCAATCCGTCGTGGGTGCGCTCGCTACCGGCCAGTGGGCTGGCGCGACGGCCTCACAGGATCTGTTGAACGAAGCATTTTCAGCTTAGCTCTCCGCAGCTAAAGATTTTTGCTCCTAAAAGGAGGCTTGATCAGTTTTTTGAAAGCAGATGTCGATAGCGCACATGTTAAATTTCCTCCGCCATTGATTGCCTTGCTGAGCATTCTTTTCGGCACTTTACTCAATTGGTTTTGGCCCGCTCCAATAGTTTCGGAGAACTTGAGATGGCCCTTGGGTGCACTTCTTATTCTAGGGGGAGTCGGCATCATGGTTTCCTGTTCCCGGCTCTTCAAAAAGGCTCAAACAAATATCGCACCATCGAAGACAACATCCCATATCATCACGACAGGAATTTATGGTCTTTCTAGAAATCCGATCTATCTTTCTTTTGTTATCGTTGGAGTTGGAATCGCTATCGCCGCCAATAGCTTATGGATAGCGCTTATGCAAATTCCTGTGGTGCTTCTAATCAGAAAATTTGTCATTGCGAAAGAAGAGCATTATCTCGAGTCAAAGTTTGGCGATGAATATCGCAACTACAAACTAAATGTCCGTAGATGGATATAATCAACTTACCGATTGAATAATAGAATCGGAAAAATAATTTTTTAGAAATCGAACAGATCAAAGGTGCGCGGTCGACTGCATGACTCGATGGGGCTGAAATTTGAAGGTGGCGCGCTCGAGGGAATGTGTTCCTGCCTGCACTCTATTCAATGTGGTTTGGAGTAAAACCGACAGCAGTCCCGAGCGATGAGTCGGAGGGCAGCGCTGGTGCGGTCATAAACTTAACTTCAGTCGCTGCAGTTCCAATTGGAGAGGACCGGCTTTGAGGTCATTGAACTCATGCCCCGGCCGTGAAGACCGACATGACGATAGTGCTTTCCGAGGGCGCCATCAGCCTAATGACAACTGATGAGCTGGTGAAACAATCCTTTGCTTCCGTGAAGGTGGGTGCCCTTGAGATCCGTCCGGGAAGTACAAGACACGTGCGTTGCCTGGCCGCGTGTCGGTCGGAGCAGTCGGCGCGGGCGGCGCATTCAACCTCTCCGCTTGCTACATAATTACCGGGAATGGGAAAGATTACCGGCAGCGCGTGATGTGTGCGTTTCCAACGCTCACCCATCATCTTTTTGTGCGCCGAAAAGTCTGCAATCGTTGTTTTTGCTTCCGGCGGACCCGTCACTTCAAGTTGAATCGGCGAATCCCCCGGTTCAACGATGATCTTGAAGGCGAGAAATCGACAGCAGTCATGTTCCAGATGACAAGCTCTGCAAGTCTGCCAAGGACACCCGCGCGAGCCGTGAATACATAACGATAGTCGTTCGGTAAAGACACCGTATCAATGACGTCACTTCGTATAAATGCCAAAATTCCTTCGACGCTCTCGAAGTTCGCTTTCGTTAATGAACATAAAATCGGTAAGTCCATAGTCCTAAGCATTCTCATCTCCGGCCGGCTGCTTTCCAGCGAATCCGATTCGCCGCGAGGGAGGAACGGGCTCAGGTGCCATCAACTCACGGATTGCCTCAAAAACGACGCGAAATTGCTCGTCGTATTTCTGTTCCAATTCATTGAGGCGTCGAGCCAAGTCGGCGTGAGTGGCGAGCATCGCCCGGAGGCGCACGAACGCCCTCATGATGGCAATGTTCACTTCGATAGCCCGTTCGCTGTTGAGAACGCTCGAGAGCATCGACACACCCTGCTCGGTGAAGGCGAACGGTGGCGTGCG
>QHWY01000312.1 GCA_003223875.1 Acidobacteriota bacterium
ACCCGTAATTTTCAAACTGAGTCACTACCCGGAAATGGGTTACGCCTGAACACCTCCGGAGTACATGTTAAAATCAACGCTTGATGCAGGAGGCGCAACCACGAGGTCTCAGCAGGCGGCGCGTCGAACAGCTTCTGTTGAAAACGAAGTCTCACCGTTCCGCTGCCAGTCGAATCGACACTCTTTCCCACCATTTCCTCGGATATCGTTATAAAGCAAATCCACTCATCGGTTCCTTCAATACCCCAGAAGTGTTTACGGCTTCTCTCAGCGGTTTTGATTGTGTCACGTATGTCGAAATCATTCTGGCTCTCGCGCGCGCTTCAACCCCTGACGAGTTCAGGCAGCGGCTCCAAAGGATTCGATACGAGGATGGTCGTATCGAATGGACACGGCGGAACCACTATATGACCGGATGGATTCGCAACAATACTAGGGGAGGTGTCGTGCGGCTCATTTCGATGCCGCCGAAAGCGACGGTTACCAGGTCGCGTGTTTTGAATCTCCTGCCGGGACTCCCACCGAAGCGAATCCGCGTCAAGTGTATACCGAAATCGGATATCCATCGAATCGAGCGGTCGCTCGAAACCGGCGATCTGATTTTCTTCGCTTCTACGCGTAAGAACCTCGATATCTTTCACTGCGGCATCATCGTGCGCAACGGCACAACACTTCTCATGCGCCATGCCTCGCGCAGCCGGGGTTTGGTCGTGGAACAGAACCTCAATGAATTTCTCAAAGCGAATCGCATGGCCGGTGTCATTGTGGTAAGACCTATCTAGGAAACAAATGAAGGTCGTCTACCCAAAAGATTATTCCTCGGCAAGCATTCGGCAGCTCGTGGACCAGGCGGATTCGGATGTTCTTTTCATCGGAGATCCTCGGACGACCGTTGAGCCTGGGCCGCGCATGTCCAATCGAATGGCGGAAGTCCTAAGAGAGACTCATGCCGGCTGGGTTTATGCCGACGCGCAGGATCGTGCTCGTGTCGATTATCAAGTCGGCAGTATCCGCGACACTTTCGAGTTTGGGCCAGTCGTGGGTGTATCGGTTCAGGCAGCGAGAGAAGTCGGAATTCAGGACAATTGGCGGTGGGGCGGCCTATATGATCTGCGCTTGAGCATGTCCGAGAAGCATCCCATCGTCAGAATTCCCGAGCCGTTGTACCACGCGAGGAATACCGAATCTCGTTCGATTGAACAAAAGCAATTTGAGTATGTCGATCCCCGTAATCGTGATTACCAAATCGAGATGGAGCAGATTGCGACTGCGCATCTCAAACGTATCGGCGCATGGCTCGAACCGCGCTTCGAGAAGGTTCCTCCTGCTGATGAAAAATTTCCGGTTCAGGCCAGCGTCATCATACCCGTCAGGAATCGTGAACGAACGATTCGCGATGCCGTCGAGAGCGCGCTCGGCCAGCGGGCGGATTTCCATTTGAACGTTATCGTCGTCGATAACCATTCCACGGACCGGACGACGGAAATCTTGCGTGAGATAGGCGATCGGCGTCTCAAACACATCGTTCCCAAGCGCCGTGACCTTGCAATCGGTGGATGCTGGAACGAAGCCATCTACTCCGAGCACTGCGGGCGGTATGCGATTCAGCTTGATTCCGATGATCTCTACCTTAATGACAATGTCCTTCAGCGCATTGTCGGAGAACTCGAAGCCGGACCTTATGCGATGGCGGTCGGTTCCTATACCATCGTCGATTTTTCGCTGAAGGAAATTCCGCCGGGCCTCATCGACCACCGTGAATGGACCCGCGAGAACGGCCGAAACAATGCGCTGCGGATCAACGGTCTCGGGGCGCCGCGCGCGTTTGATACTGCGGTCCTGCGACGCTTTGGATTTCCGAACGTCAGCTACGGTGAAGATTATGCCGTCGCGTTGCGCATCAGCCGCCAGTACGAAATTGGCCGGATTTACGACTCTCTGTATCTTTGCCGCCGCTGGGAAGGAAATACCGATAGCGCGCTGCCGCCGGATGTCGCAAATCGCTACGATCAATACAAGGACTGGGTGCGAACCATGGAAATCCGCTCCAGAACTACTAATAGATGATTGACGCGATCGAGCAGCTCTTTGACCGGCAAATCCGGGCGTGGCCACGCCTCGCCAAAGGCATACAAGGCCTCGCCCACGCACGGAGCCGGCCCGTGCGCATCGATTGGTTCGACGTATTCATCCGTCACATTCCGCATCGGGTTGCGAGCACAACGGCGGCTGTTGATCAGGAGTCGATCGCAAGACGGCCGTGTTTTCTATGTACCGCCAATTTGGACCCCGAAGAAGAAGGTATTGAATTCGGCTCAGGCTTCACGCTCTATTGCAATCCTTTCCCCATCGTGGAACGCCACCTCACCATTGTTTACAAGGAACACGGCATGCAGCAGATCGCGCAGCGATTCGGGAATATGCTCGATATCGCAGCGAGCTTACCCGGATACTTCGTTGTCTATAACGGTCCGGAGTGCGGCGCCTCCGCCCCCGATCACTTGCATTTTCAAGCCGGTTCGCGGAAGCTTTTTCCCATCCAAAACGACCTGCAGAAGATCGACGGCATTGTCGTGCCGAATTATGCAAGGAACGTCTTCGTGTTCCGAGGCCGGGATCGATCGGCCTTGGTCGAGCGCATGGAACGGGTCATTGCGCTGCTGGCAA
The DNA here is from genome assembly GCA_003223875.1 of Acidobacteriota bacterium. Classification (GTDB taxonomy): domain Bacteria; phylum Acidobacteriota; class Terriglobia; order 20CM-2-55-15; family 20CM-2-55-15; genus 20CM-2-55-15. Next base: position 2,668 of record QHWY01000312.1, read on the forward strand.
ATGCCACCGGCAAGCGGCCGGAGCCCTTGATCAACATTGCACTGTTTTTCGAGAGCGGGAAATGGGTAGTCTGTCTGTTTCCCCGGGCAAAACATCGGCCCGATGTTTTCCACAGCGGTGAATTAACCGTGAGCCCAGCCTCGATCGATCTATGTGGCATATTCGTTGTGCCGTTCGAAAAAGATTTCGAAAGAATTACGGGCGATAACGTTGCTTCCATTTTTCGAGAGGTGACTTTGCGCGACGATGTATTTCAGGACGTAGCGGCGAGGTTGGAGGCCGAACCGTGGTAGCCGTCGGACTGATGGAAGGGCGCTCTGCCATTGATGTCGAATTGAATGGGGTATTCACCGACCGAGCGGGCACAGCTTACAAGGGCGGGCATTATCAGCTCACTTCCGAAGTTACGCTCACTCCGTCGGATGCGGCGTCATGCTCATTTGCGCTGGAAGACGTCACGATCGGAATCGGATTTCATTGGGAGCGAAAAGAACAACAAGTCTTTCGAGGGGCTTTGCGCATTATCAAGCGCGACGGCGGCTTGACTGCGATTAACGATGTTCCGCTCGAAGAGTACGTCACCAGCGTCATTTCCTCGGAGATGAGCGCGACATGTCCGATCGAACTGTTGAAGGCGCATGCAGTGATTTCTAGAAGCTGGTTACAGTCATTTCCCTCCTCGCAGAGGAGGGGAGGCGCGGCCGCGAGGCGCGAGCCCGATAGGGCCGAGCCCCAAGAGATTCCCCGGGGTGGTCAGTTCGGCGACAACATTTCGGCCGATCTGACCACCCCGTCTGCGCCTTCGCCTGGCTCGGCGCATCTTCTCTCGAGGCTTCGCCCTATCGGGCTCGCGCTTCGCTCCCTCCTCGGCGAGGAGGGGAATCTCAGCTCCCACGAAATCCTTCGCTGGTACGGACGCGAAGCGCATCCCGATTTCGATGTGTGCGCTGACGATCACTGCCAGCGTTATCAGGGCATCACGAAAGTCTTCTCGTCTGCGGCTGTCCAGGCCGTTCGTGCCACCAACAGCGAGTTTCTCCGTTACAACGGACTGATCTGCGACGCGCGGTTCTCGAAATGTTGCGGCGGGATCACCGAGCGGTATTCAACTGCCTGGGAAGACCAGGACATCCCTTACCTCGAATCCGTCTACGACGGTACGCTACAAAGCGGCTCTTACGCAGCCGAAACCTGGATCCGTTCGGCTCCACCTGCTTATTGCAATACGCGTGACTCGGAGCTTCTTTCGCGCATCCTCCCGGGTTTCGACCAAGAAACTCGCGATTTCTACCGCTGGCAAGTCGAGTACACTCCCGAAGAACTTGCCGATCTCCTCAAATCTCGTCTTGGCGTGGATCTCGGCCCGATTCGCGACATCGAGGCGCTTGCCCGCGGCCCATCCGGCCGAATATATCGTCTGAAGCTGAGCGGCGAGCGCGATCAGCTCGTCATCGGCAAGGAGTTGGAGATCCGGCGCGCTCTATCCCGTACGCATCTTTACAGCTCGGCATTCGTCGTAGATAAGCAACCAGGCCGCCTGGTCTTGCGCGGAGCTGGTTGGGGACACGGCGTTGGCTTATGTCAGATCGGCGCGGCAGTTATGGCCAATGAAGGCCGGACTTATAAAGAAATCTTGGAGCATTATTATCGCGGGACCACAGTCAGCGCCTGACGTTCGTCGCGAGTCCCACCGCTTCCAGTCCGCAGATGACGTACCAGCCGATATCAATCTGCCACCAGTGCCGGCTAAAGCAAGCAGAAGCCGGACGGTCGTGGTGATTTCCATGCCAATTCTCGCCCCACGCCGCTACTTGGAGCGGTCCAAGCCACCAGATGTTTTGGCTTGAATCGACGCCCTCCGGCAAACCGGGCTTGAGATGAAGCAAACTATTGACGAAGCACTGCATGTGCAGGCAATAGAACATTCGAATGGCACCGACCCAGAAGAAACCGGCCCAGCCAAACAGGAAATAGCCAAAACCGATCGAAATGGCGACCAGAAAGACTTGCACCTTCGTCCAAAAAACGTATCGAGGCCGCATAATATCGGGGCACCACTTTTTCATGCTCGACGGTTCCCACTGATAAAGCCATCGCAGGTGCGCCCACCAAACCCCGCCATGCCGGGGACTGGAGACATCGTCGATGGTGTCCGAATTCGCGTGATGATTCCGGTGGTTGGCGATCCATGTGCTCGGCGAGCCGGAGCCGTTAAAAACCGCGCAAAAAATCAGAAATTGTTCAACCACAGGGTTGAGCTTGACGGCGCGATGCGCAAGGCCGCGATGAAAACCGATCGTCGTTCCAAAACCGCCTAAGGCTGCGATAGCAAGTGCGCTGAAGAAGATTTTCCAGCCGGGCAGCGGAAAAAGTACAAGTCCGACGACAGCCAAAATATGAACGGTCACGATATAAATCATGGTCCAGAAATTCTCTCCGTCTGCTCTCCACCAGGGCAGCGTCCACGGATGTTTTTCGGCTAGAGCCGATCTATTCATGTCAGCAATCCTCCTACACAAGGTTTTGCATATTAGCATGGCGGCGGCTGTTGACGAGAACAAAAATACACAAAACCATCCTCCCCCGAGGGGAGAAGGTATACTTACCTGGCACTTATGCACATCGACCAACAAAAATGCGTGGCGTG
>QHWY01000263.1 GCA_003223875.1 Acidobacteriota bacterium
ATGCGGTACATCGCATTAAGTATTTCCGAAGGACCGGTCGGCAGGCAGTTCGTAACGGGATCGTCCCGGTGGAAGTCCTTGACGCGCTCCATGAAAATGGCTTCCGCCGCTGGCCGGAAGATGGCTTCATCCTTCAGATCTTGTATCAGGTTAAAGCGGTAGGGGTTTATTTCAGGCTGCCAGATGCCGGATAGTTCCGGCTTGCCATCAGGCGTTCTGGGCGCAGGAGCCGTCAGGTTCGGTTTACCGTCGGCGGTCCGGGGAATCCCCGGCGTCGGAAAGTCGAGCCACTGAGCGCACAGCGAAACGGGGAGAAGCAATAACGTCGCGATCATCACGATTCGTTGCATAAAGACTCCCTCCTGCTCAACCGGCTGTGCGGACAATATGTGTAGTACCGTCAAGCCGCCAGCAATTTCCCTAAAACTCGGACGAGTCACCCAATTGAATGCGGAATCCGTCCGGGTCTTTCACATGGAAGCCTTGAGGACCCTTTTCCTCGGCCTCCGGAGTGACACCCCGCGCCTTCAAGTCGCGGATGACTGACTCCCGGTTGAACTTCTCAATCCCGAGGCAAAAGTGGTCCACGTTTCCGGAAGGCTTCTCTTGTCGAAGCGTGAGATGGCTCGGGCCTACGCCCAAACGGATAGCGTTGGGATTGGCCGCTACGCGCCTTGGCAAACCAAACGCGCGCATATAAAACTCCGCGGATCGCTTGATGTCGCTCACTTGAATGGAGACGTGATTAATGGTGGTGGCATGGAAGCCCGTATCCGCGGCAGACGCCGTCCCGCCGGCCACGGTCAGCATGGCCAGGCCCTGAATCAATTGGCGGCGGCTGAGCGTGCCGTTCTCGTAACGTCCCAACAGGCTGGAAATGATGTGTTCCACAGGCACCTCCTAGTCCAAAGTCCGGGTAGATATATCCCGAGTCGAGCCGCGTGTCAATAAGCCCCGGCTCGATCGGTCGGCGCGTCACGGAATGGAACTTTTCTGGACCGCGGACCAGATGAGTTAAGCGCGGGGACTTCGAATTCAAACAGAAAATTGGAATGTATTTTCGATCTCTTTTGCTTCTGCCCGGGACAACCCCTGCCGATTCGATGACTTCGACATCTAAACCTTGCCGGGCACATCGGTATGTGATCAGGATCTTGCCGCTCCTTCCTTATCCTTATTAATAGCGGCTGACCAGTTGACGGATCCGGTCGAATTCCGCCGTCGCTATCTTCAGGATGCGATGCGCTGCAGGTGCTCGACGTTGAATAGCCAAAGATCGCCTGCTTGCAGCCAGCCGGATTAAAAAACGCGAGGGCACATCAGACCTTCATCGCCAGGCTGGTTCTTGGCACTGATTTTTGCTTCAGCCGGCGTGAGCCGCGAGATTCCTTTTGAACCGCGGCCATGGAAGTCTCATTTTTACGGTGACCCAGCAACGAAGCGGAGATCCGCGCCGATTCGCGTCGCAGCGCTTTTGCACTTATAACTCGATCATTTTGCCTGGCCGGAGGACGTTTGGGTTGGCTTGGCCGTCAGTTCATTTTTGACGATCTCTCCGCCCTTCATCACGAATTTAACCCGTTGCATCTCGGTGATATCCTTCAGGGGGTCACCGGCCACCGCGATCAGGTCCGCGAACCGACCCTTTTCGATCCTGCCCAAACTGTCCTGCTTGTGGATGATCTCTGCGTTCACAGTTGTGGCCATGCGTAGCGCATAGACAGGCGTTGCTCCCCACTGCACGAAGATCGGGAACATTTCCGCCTGCACGCCGTGTGAGCATTGGCAGACCGTGTTGAAGATCCGGCCTTGGCCGTTCGTGACGGGCGTCGCGCCACTCCCATAACCCAGTCGAATACCGGCAGCCATCATTTTCTTCCACGTCTGCGGCGCGAGTCGCCACTTGCTGTACGGAGCGAACTTCTTCAGGTCTCCGGGTTCATCCTGGCGCAAGTCCAGAATCGTCGCGGTGACGGGAAGGTTTTTCTGCTTTAACGCTTTGATGTCCGCATCATCGGCGGACAGCGCATGCTGAATATCGTCAACGCCCGCTTCTATGGCCCACTTGAGACCGGGTCCCCCATACGAATGGGTCGCCACAAACATGCCGTGTCTGTGCGCCTCATCCACGGCGGCCTTCAGCTCTTCCAAAGTCGCGACCGGCTCATTGACCATCTCTCCATTCGGCTTGAAGGAGAACATGCCGGTCGTTGTGATCTTGGCGTGGTCGGCACCGTGCTGGGACAGGTCCCGCATCCCGGCTCGGAACGCATCAGGACCTTTCGCTGGAAGTTCCGCTCCAAGTATGGGCCCTGCCGGCAACAGCCGGGGGCCCTGGATACGTCCACTGTCGATTTCCTTTTTCAAGTCGACGTCGGTGTAGTTACCGCCGTGCGAACCCTGCGTCACGAGCGTGGTGTAGCCGGCTTTCAAACTCTCCGTGGCGCTATGGATCGCCTGCTGCCGCTGATCGCCTTTGCCATCAGTGAGGTGAACGTGCCCATCGATCAGCCCCGGCAGCACGGTTGCCTTGCTCAGGTCGATGACCTTGGCGCCTGCCGGAATCTGGACACGAGCCGCCGGTCCGACGTCGGTAATGCGGTCACCCCGGATGAGCACCACTTGATCGTGCACGTTGATCCCAGACTTGGGATCGAAAATCTGGCCGGCTCGGACGGCAACAATCTGCAGACCTTGTGGAGTCTGGGACCACACTCGAGCCCGAGGCGCCGACCCCAACAGAATGGCGAGACCAACGATTGGTATAAACGCAACCTTCAAACGCATGATGCCGTCCTTTTTATATTATTCGTCTTTGAGGAGCGCTTTCAATTGTTGGCGCAGCTCCGGCGTATCTTTGTGTCCGTGCTCGTTAACGGCGTGACGGATCGCCACAGCCAAGACTTCTTCCTCTGTTCCGGAAATCGCCAATGAGCAGTTCTTTTCACTTGGATATAGGCGGCAATCAACGATTTTTCTCTTTTGTGCACTCTGTTTCGACATACTTACCTCCTTACCTCCTTTGGATAGACCTCAATGTTGTCTGGGGCTTGATATACTTAGCAAACCCGCGACGGACAGCTTGGGAAAATTACCGAGGGAGTTGACCGTCGAAGAAGCGCTCCAATTCTACTACCGCGCGACCCTGCAACAACCAGGACGGATAAGGAAAACACGAAATTTTTCATTGTGACTCTTCCAGGCTGAAGCCTGTGCCACTTACTTCGTTGGCACGCGGTCTTTCAGCTCTTCAAACCAATTCAGCACGACATTGATTTGTGCGGGGGCTTGGGCTTGCTCTGTGGCTTTAAACTCCATCACCAGGTAATTCGAGCCAACGTCGTAGAGATGGCAGATGTTGGAATGGTTCAATGTCGCGATAGCCCGCGCTTCACGCTCGAAGCGTTCGGTGAAGCGCTCAGCGGAAACCTTGACAGCTACTTCGCGGTTAAGGCGCGTGTCCCTTGCGCGATAAACTTCACCCATCCCACCCTTGCCGATGGGCGCCAGGATTTCGTAGGGGCCGAGCTTATCACTCACGGAAAGAGTCATGTTGTCGGATGAGTCTATCGCAAGCGGAGGAAGGCGCATGTTTCTATTTCGGTCCGCAGGACACCATCGGCGAAATCATCTGGCAAAAATTCTGTTTTGAACGGCTTGCGAAGAAACGTAATGAATTACGCCGATTCGGCCGGAACCTTGGCCGGCGCGGCAACGGGCCAGGCGGCCGTGATTGCTGCGACGCCGTACATCACGCCAATCATTGCGAAGGCGAGAGCGAGCGAAATGTGCTCGGCGATGGCGCCCACTCCGATGCTCGTCGCAAGTTGCAGTAGTGTGCCGATGAAGAAAAAAGTATTCTGGACGCGTCCCATGAAGTGCATGGGCACCATTTCCATCATCGTCGACGAAATCGCAATACCGGCAAGGCCGCGTCCCGATCCCATGATCACGTAACACATCACCGCGATTGCCACAGAAGCACAGAACGGCGCCAATATCAGACTCAGTGCCAGTATGGCCATTGCCCATACGACCGAGCGGCGGCCGTGCAGCCAACGGATGAAAGAGGGCGCATACAGTGTGCTGGTGAATGCGCCGATCGCCCAGCCGGCGTTCAGCCAGCCGAAGCCTCTGGCGCCGGCGTGGAGAATGCGATCACTGAGCGGAGCGGTCGTGACGCCTTGTGTCATCATGCTGGCAATAAAGATCGACCATGAGATGCCCAGCAGGACGATATAGCGCTTGCGGCGGAGATAGTCCACACCTTCCCGGAGTTCGTGCAGGTAACGCTCCCACGCGCCCTCACCTACGTGCGATGGAAGCTCTCGCGGCGTCACCGTGACTTTTCCCCTCCGCAACGCGAAGTAACAGATGAACGACACCGCGTATGTCGCGGCATCCAGCGCGAGCACGCCCCCGAGGTGGATGCGCTCATAAACGAATCCCACCACGGCTCCCGCGACCATCCAGCCGCCCTGCACGCCCGCGAGCAGCATCGTGTTGGCTGCTACAAACTCGGATGCCGGCGTCAGTTCCTGAATCAGGGCGGTGATCGTCGGCCAGAACATCCAAAATCCGGCTGCGACCAGTGCACCCATGGCATAGAGATGCCAAACCTGCACGCGATTCCGGAATGCGAGGACCGCAACAGATAAGATCAGGGCTCCCCGCAACGCATCCAATAGCATGATGAGACGGCGGCGATCCCCACGGTCAATGATCACTCCGGTAAAGGGAAGCATGAGTAGAGCCGGCACGGTCTGCAACACGACAAGTGTGCTCAGGCTCATCTCAGAATGCGTTGCCTGCAGAATAAACCAGGTCACGGCGGCGGTATTCATGCCGCTACCGATCATCGACACGAGATTCGCAACAAATATCAACCGTAACCCACGATGTTGGAGCAATCCCCGCATGGTTTTTCCCCTTTTATGTCAGATCTTGAGGCTTCGCCCTATCGGGCTCGCGCTTCGCGGCTGCCGAAGCGAAGGCTAACGGGAATCCTTGGAGAAAACTTTGGAGGGCGCCCGCTCGCCGTCGAGCGGGCTCATCGGATCAGAACCGCATGTGCGCCCGCTCACTTCGCCAGAGCCATACTCCGGCCACATCCGAAAACTTTCGTCGATGAGTGGGCATCAGGTTCCTCATGTTCTTGTGAAACGTTCGTACCGCTACACTGAAAAGATACACGCGCTGTGGTCAGGAACGCAATCTTGGATTAGCACTTCCTGCTGCGCACCATGATCGCGTTGGTGGACCGATGACTCGTCTGTGGACGGTCGGTGATTGGATTCGGACGAGACCGGGCAGCGCTCAGGTGCTATCGGGTCCGCCGATACCTGTAGTCGCCTGATACGTGCCTCTCGAGGAGATGGGTCACATTACCCTGATTGTCCCTAACGAAAGCGACCCCCCAGTTGTAGAATCCGGTAAAATTGGTTTCCGACTGAGCCACAAGTTGTACCTTCTCCCTCCCCTTGAGTTCCGCGAAGAGCGCTCCGTTCGAGACTGTGAGTCCAGTTCCTCGTAGGTACCGGCGTATTTCGCCAGGATCTCGGGCGCAACCTTGACTTCGGACTTCTTGTCGTCGGATGCCTTGCCGACCCAGTGCGCGAGGCTGTTGTGGTTCTCGTTGCACACCGCCTCCAGCAGGTCGGTATCTGGCGTCAACACCGCGCTGAGTGCCACTGTCCAAGGACGGGCATACACCTCGGGATCGTTGAGGGTGATTTCAATTTCCATGTGACCGAAATCCCGACGCCGGTAGCGTTCGGTCATGCGGAGCGCTTCCGAGTGGGGATGACCATCGTGATCCAGCCACGACCGGTCATTGAATCCGAAGCTCTCCACGACAAGCGTGTCTCCCTCCCAGCGCCCCACCGAATGCCCCATCCAGCTCCGAATCGGGTTGGTCTCCAATGGGCGCCCGTCCATGAAAATCTGACGATAGGTGAGATCTTCTTCCAGCATCACGATCAGACCCGGAGTCTGAACGATTTTCGCCATCCGCGCACTGGTGCTATAGCTTGGACCCCACGGCAAGCACTGGACAGCCGGAGAATCTTTCTGCAGGTCTTCCGCACGCTCCTGGACTAAAGCTTGGGCCCAAGGCTGGATTTCCCCGGATTTCAGGTCCGCGGCGATGTTGCCCTCATATTTGGCCAAGATCCTTTGCCACAGGCCTGAGAGGTCGGGCTTGCCGTCTGCGGTGCGGGGGACGGGCGCGGTGAGATTCGGCTTGGCGTCCGGAGTACGCGGGACGCCGGGAGTAGGATACTTCAGCCACTGTGCCGCGAGCGGCGTAGTCATCCCCCAAATCGCCAACGCCACAATAATAAATATCCAAAAACGTAATCTCGCCATGATACCCGCCTCCTCACTTCTGGAAGATGGATCACAATCACGGGTAGTGACTCAGTTTGAAACTTGCGGGGTTTCCCAACTGTAGCGGCGCTCTATTTTTGAGGCTGCGCGCTATCGCGCTTGCGCTTCGCGGAGCGCCGACAGTGCAGCAGTTTAGACATCGCCGGCGGTCATTTCTTGAGGCTGCGCGCTGCCGCGCTTGCGCTTCGCGGACCGCCGCTACAGATGAAACTGAGTCACCACCAAATCA
>QHWY01000092.1 GCA_003223875.1 Acidobacteriota bacterium
CCGTTGGTCACGGTGACTGACGCGACAGGATAGCCCAACGCCGCAGTTGCGGTCGGATTACTAGTGGAGCCGACTCCGCCTGTAATGCTTGCTGTCGGCACGGATGTGTAACCGCTTCCGCCGTTGGTGACGTTTATTGAAGCTATGCGATAGCCCGTGGTGGCCGTAACTGTAATATTCCCGCAATCAGCCCAGGCCCCGCCTGAAAGCTGAAGATTGGAGGTAAAGGTCGCCGCGCTGTACCCGGTGGTATCGTAACCAGGATTCTGGACGGACATACTTGTCGGCGTTTTATCATTTGCGTTCGAGACGAATAGTGTTCCCGAAAAAGATTTATTTTGTCCCGCGACCTCAAAAGTCACGCCCGCTTTCTGGTCTGCCGGGCTGTAACCATTCGCTACCGTTAATTTATTGGTGCACTGCGGGATGTTCGTCACCGAGAGGGAATAAATGCACGATCGACTTCCTGCAAGCACCGCGGTGGCGGTAGCTCCCGAACCTCCGCCTCCGGTGAAGCTGACAACGGCATCCGAAGCGGCCGAATAGCACTGTGTTCCCGGACTAGTCACGTTAACAGTGGTCACATTTCCCGACGTTCCAAGCGTGGTTGTGGCGGTGGCACCGCTGCCCCCGCCGCCGCTCAAATTAACAGTTGGCGCGCTTGTGTAGCTACTACCGCCGGCCGTTACCGTTACGGAGCTGACATACCCGGTCGTTGTTGTTACGCCGCTTGACGAAAGGGTCGCGATTGCGCTGGCGCCGACTCCGCCTCCGCCGCTGAGCGTGACGGTCGGAGCAGTCGTATAGCTGGCGCCCCCCGTGGTCAAACTGACGGACACGACGGATCCCGGATTTGTAACTGTAGTACCGGTTGAGGAAAGAACAGCCGTTGCCGTAGCCGCACTGCCTCCTCCACCGCTGAGCGTGACAGTTGGAGGAATCGTATAGCCCGAGCCTCCGGTTGTTACACTGATCGACGCGACGTAACCTGTACTCTCGGGGAGAAGGACAGCTGTTGCCGTAGCCCCAGTCCCGCCGCCACCCGCGAAATTGACAGTGGGAACCGATGTGTAACTCGTACCTGAGGTGATCACAGTCGCAGCGGTTACGCCACCGACCGGTTGACATCCCGTCGTGTAGCCGGTTGGCGTCGACATCTGGGTCGAACCATTCCAACATGCCTGTGCGGAGCTGTTGCTGTCGCCGTTCACCGGGACCGGCGTGTTGTTGTTTGCCTTAAGCTGGATTCGGACCCACTTCAGGTCGGTGCTGGCAAGATTCCACGGTGCCGAACCTCCCAGACTGTCGTCGAAGACCTGGCGCCAGGCCGTTCCCGAAGCCGTTGCCGTACACGGAACACCCGGCGTGCCTGGCGATATTCCGAGCACCTTTTCTTGACACAATTCCGTGTCGAAATATTTATTGTCCGCGGCCCATGGTTTCACCGTCGCGGCATCCGCAACGATGTAAATGACATTCGCAATGGTTGTCGATGGCAATTCGAAGGGTGGAGTAATGTTATAGGGATATTTGATCCGGTCCCGCCCTTCCTGAAGACCAGCGAAGGCAGCGTACATCGCGGTTTGCTTATCGCGATAATTGCTGTTGATCGAGGTCTCCATATTCGTGGAGTACATCATTCCCAAACCGACGACGCTCAGGAGGAGTAAGGAAAACAATACGATGATCATCGCTATCCCGCGTTCCTTGCGGCTTATGACAGAACTCATTTCTTCATCCCTTCAACGTTCTCAATCCTATTGGCAGCTCGTCTTGTACCCAATTGCCGCCTGAGAACAGTTGTTCAGCCGAACTGTTGTGATCAGTGTAGTGACGGGCTTTTTCCGCGTCTGTGGATCCACCAAGGAGCCCTCCAACGTCAGCGTGGCTTGCACCGTATCGACGCCGGCAATGATGGTCCCAGTAGCCGTGGCCGTAGTAACCGGAAGGCCAACGGCCGCACCATTGGTATAGGGCGAAAAGATGTTCGTGTTCTGAACGCCCTGCACTTCGACCTGATAGCTGGCAGGATCCTGCCCCGTTAAAGGATCTCCATCTTTCTTGTCAATCTGACTTCGCTTGAGGCAAGGACAATTATTCGCCGTGCTCGTATCGAGATGATACTGGACGATGGATACCTTTCCGCTTCCATCTACGTCGCCCTCAAACCACAGGTCGCCTGCATCCACCTTTACCAGACCAGCCGCCGCGTGCCGATCATTGATGATTGGATCCTGCGTGAGCACGGCCGGATCGTAGTTGCGGGGACTGGGATATCCAGCCTGTCGTAAATCCCGCGACATCTGGTCCATGAATTCTCGCGCCTCCTGGAACATATCTACCTTTGTCTGTTCTGCAGCAGACCGCTGGGTGGTCATATTGATCGTTTGAAACACTGCCCCCGATATGGTGAGGACAATAATCAATACGACCATGAGCTCGAGCAATGAAAAACCTGATGTTCTTGCCATCCTTAGCTCCCGGACATGAAACGCAATGTCACCGGCAGAGAAAAGAACTTATTTCCCTCTCCGTGTTTCTGCAGTTTGGCGCTGACCGTGATCAGATATGTCTTGGTCGACCCCACCTGATCCAGGTGCCATCGCACGTCGTAAACGCCTTGCGGAGTGCCCGTACTAGTGCATGGCGCGCTCACAAGGTAGTTCATAAAGTAACCCGCCGGCGGGTTCGTCTCACTGAAGTCAATATGGGTGCCGCTCAGCGCAGCGCCTGCGGTGCCCGTGTTGGGTATCGTGGTATTGATCGTCCAGCTATTGCCGGCACAATCGGTCAGATCCGACGTTGTGCCGGTGGAGTTGAACGTAGAATTGACTTGCTCCAAGATGGATGCAGCCAGCATCGTCTGAGTGCTGTCCATCTTATTGCGATTGTTCGTTGCAATCGCGCTCACGATCAGCGTCAGCATGGCGATCGAGCCGACGACGAGGATCGCTCCTGCCATGAGCGCCTCGATCATCGTAGTGCCTGCCTCGGAATTTCGAATATTTTTACGGTGTAGCATTTCGTCCATATCTCACTTATCGGCTGCTAATATCCAGAAATGAGCACATTAACTTTTTTACCCGTTGGGGTTTCCGCCTAATCCACAGTCGCCGTGGTGCACAGCCTGACATCTGAGCGGCAGTCCACGAACTCTGTTGGAAATGTCAAGGAACTGACACTTCGCCGCTAAATCAATGACTCTCAAGTGTTCCCGTCAACGCCGAGGTACAAATTCAACACCTCTGAATCCTTACACTTAGCGCAGAGCCGAAACCTAAGGCTTGGGTTTACCTCCTCCGTGGCGCTCTCGTATACCATTACGCTGGAAGAACTATGCACATGCGGCTCCAATGGTCACCTAGGATGTATCGGCAAAAGACCACAGCTAGGTTATATTCTCCAGTGTGAAAACCGTCGTCCTGTTGACGATCTCAAATATTTTCATGACGTTCGCCTGGTATGGACACCTGAAATTCAGGGAGTCACCACTTTGGATAGCGATTGTGGTGAGCTGGATAATTGCTTTTGCCGAATACTGTTTTCAGGTGCCGGCGAACCGCATTGGGTCATATCAATTTTCTACCGCGCAACTGAAGACGATTCAGGAAGTCATCACGCTAGTCGTTTTCTCGCTTTTTTCGGTGACATACTTGCGCGAGCAGTTTCGATGGAATTACTCCGTAGCATTCGCCTTCATAGTGGCTGCCGTCTTCTTTATGTTTTATGAATAGCCTCATGGCTGAGCTGATTGAAGTCGGGGCGGGACCCGCTGTCGAAGAAGTTCGGGCGCTTTTTTTGGAATATGCACGGTCTCTGGATTTCAATCTGTGCTTCCAGAGCTTCGATAGCGAGCTTCGGGATCTGCCAGGCCCGTATGGCCGCCCCGAGGGACGGCTGATTCTCTGCGCGTGGGACGGCGTGTCGGCGGGCTGCATTGCCATGAAGAAACTCGAAGACAATATTTGCGAGATGAAAAGACTATATGTTCGTCCCCAGTTTCGCGGCCATCAACTCGGGTTGAAACTTGCCACGCATCTGATTAGCGAAGCCCGCCATGCCGGTTACGCTAGGATGCGCCTGGACACGATTCCGAGCACGATGGAGCATGCCGTAAATTTATACCGCTCGCTGGGGTTTAAGGTGATTTCGCCATATTACGAGAATCCTCTCTCGCAGACGGTTTATATGGAGCTCGATTTGAACTCCCGCTAGCGCTCTTCGCCGAGTTGTTCGTGGATACGAGCCATATTTAGGCGGGCTTCGAGCAGATCCGGCTTGATGCGGAGCGCCGCCCCATAGTGATCAGCCGCTTCCCGGAGACGCCCCTGCGTCGTCAATACATAGGCCCAGTTGTTTTCTGCTTCAGCCATTTGTGGATCCAATCGCACGGCCTCGGAGAAGTGCGCAATGGCCTCGTTAGCGCGGCCCACCTTCATTAAAAGATTCCCGAGATTGTAGTGCGTGGTAGCATCGGGCCGAATTTCAACAGCTTGACTGTAATGAGCGAGCGCTTCGTCGAACTTCGCCTTCCGCGCGAAAATCACACCCAAACTAAAGTGAGCGTCGGGTTGATTCGGGAAGATTCGCAGCACTTCCTGGAAGTGCGCCTCGGCTTCATCTGACCGCCCTTGATTCGCCAGGACGCGGCCTAAAATATCGTGCGCAACGTAGTTGTCTTTTGTGACGGCGATCGCGTGTTCGAAAAGACTTTGACTATCTCGCCAGGCGCACAATTGGATGGAGGTCATCAGCAGTGCGGCGATCAAGACCATGGCTCCGATAACGGCGACTACATTCGAAGAAGACGGGAACGTTTGGCCGATTTCAGCACCGCTCCAGGCCAAGATGACGAAAATTCCCACGAGAGGGAAATACGTATAACGATCGGCCATCGACTGAATGCCGACCTGAACGAGACCAATTACGGGTACCAGCATCCCTACAAACCAGAACCATCCGACCACGAGCCAGGGTCGGTTACGTGACGAGTAAACAACCGCAATTGAGATTGCCATCAACAGCAAAAGGGCACCTCCGATTTGCCACCACGAAGACATTCCGGAAATCGGATAAATAATCGCCAGATTTGTGGGCCAAAACGCTCTCTTCAGATACCGAACGTAGGCGAGCAGCGCGTTCGCGCCTCGATACGATAATGGGATGCTATCGAGAGTGGCCACCGCTCCGCTCTTCCGTTGCGCCGCAAAGGTGACAATACTCGATACTGCGGTCAGCAAGAAGAACGGCACCTTCTCCAGAACCAAACGACGAAACAGGGAATAGTCCCGCTTTAGCGGCCAGTAGTCGAGCAACAAGAAAATGAAAGGAAGGGTCACCAGCATTGGCTTGGACATCAATCCGGCCGCAAAGCACATGATCGACACCAGAAGGTGCAATTGCCGGTTCGACTCCGCGTACCGTATGTAGGCTCCCAGCGATAACAACGCAAAAAACGTGCTGAGCACGTCTTTGCGTTCGGCGATCCAGGCCACCGATTCCACATGCAATGGATGCCATGCAAATAGCGCTGCTACCATCGCACTGGGCCATGGCGCACTTGTCATCCGAGTCAGCAGCAGGAAGAGAAGCAGCGTGTTTGCGATATGGAACAACACGTTGACGCCGTGATGTGCACCGGCGTTCAATCCGAACAATTGAATGTCCGCCATATGCGACAACCAGGTGAGCGGGTGCCAGTTACCGGAGTGACTCGTGGTGAAGGCCCATCTTATGTCATCGAGCGTCAAACCAGCACGAACGTGGACATTCTCGACGACGTAGTCCACGTCGTCGTAGTTGAGAAATTCGTACCCATGAACGGGTAAGTAAATACCGGCGGTGACGAGGGCGAGAACGAAGCAAACGAGAAACTTTTTTCTCACTGGACCGTGACTCACCTGCCTTAGATCATTGCTTCGTCCCAAAACAACTCGTTGCGAGCGAAGCGGGAAAAAGATAGTACGGAGGCATCGACTGTTTCGAATTTATTGGTACGGATCAGTTCCGACATCAGCTTCCCGGTCGCCGCAGACATCATCAGGCCGTGGCCGCTGAAACCGGCCGCGATATAAAGCCCTTCAATATCGGGAATCCTATCGATGATGCCGTTGTGGTCCGGTGTCATTTCATATAAACCACCCCAACCGAAAACCAGTTTGAGATCGCGGAATTCCGGTAACCTATGAATGAGAGGCGGCATGAAGTCCTGATGAAATCTGTCGAGATCGCAACCAAATCGCAAACCGGGGAGCTCATTAGGATTTGTCTTTGCGATCACAATTTCGTTGTGCGGAGAACTGCGCCAATGGACTCCACAGGGATCGATCACGACCGGAAATTCGTAGGCCCATGGTCGCGGCAGTGCGCACCGGAATAATTGCTGCCGGACAGGAGTGACGGGAACCTCGACACCGGCCAATTTTGCAACAACACCGGAATAGGCGCCCGCCGCAATGACGATCCGAGGGGCGCCGATACGGCCCGATTTGACGGCTTGAGCGTATCCAGCCTCGATCTTCTCGACCTCGTCGGAAACGTAAACGGCACCCAACTGCTCCGCCCGGCTTCGAAACGCGCGCAACGTCGCGCGGGGATCGACGTAGCCGTCCTTAGGACCGAACAGTCCACCAACCAAATCGTCCGAGCGAAGTTCGGGAACCAATCGACGGACGTCGCTGACGTCCAACATCTCGCATTCTGCGCCGAGCGACTTTTGAATGTCATGCCGCCTGCGCAGTTTTTCGCAGTTGGATTCGGTTGCAAGAAGTAGATATCCGCGTTGCCGGAACTGAGACTCGGGGAAATGCTCGAGCACTTTCAGACTGTACTGCACCATACGGATGTTGACAGTGGACATGAATTGCTGGCGGACGCCACCCATGGCAAGAGCACTCGAGGCGAACTGATAACTGGGATCGCGTTCGATGACAAGGATACGGCCCTTAAAGCCGTCCTGAAGAAGGTTGAATGCAATACTCGAGCCGATAACCCCGCCACCAATAATGAGTATGTCGGCCGAAGCTGTCATAGCTTGTCCAGGAATTCTTTCACGACCTGCTTCACGTCCTTGTGTTCACCATCGACTGCGTAATTCATGACCCGCATTTGTTCTTCGGAAACTTTTCCGCCGAGAGCCCGCAGCGCCTCACGGATCTCCGGATGTTTCACGACGACGGCTTCCCGGATGAGCGGCGCGGCGTCGTAAGGCGGGAAATAATGCTTGTCGTCCTCTAGAACGGCCAATCCCAGCGCATCGATGAGCCCATCTGTCGAATTTCCGGCAATCAAGTCCACCTGATGATCTGCAACGGCCTTGTACGTCAAGCCGAGGTCCATCACGCGTGGCGCAGACGGGAATCGAAGGTTGTATGTTTTTACGAGGCCGGGGTAGCCGTCCTCCCGTTCGATAAATTCGTAACCAAAGCCCGCAATCCACTTGGAAGTACGAGGTGCGGCATCCGAAATGGTCTTCAGTTTGTACTGTTCCGCGTCGGATTTACGCACGATGATTGCAAATGTATTGTTAAAACCTAGCGGTTCGGTCCATTCGATGCCGAAGCGTGACTTGTATGCGGCCTTCACTGTCTGATAGACCGAATTGGAGTCTTTTACGGGCGGCTCTTTGAGAATGGCGGTGAGGCCGGTCCCGGTGTATTCCACGTACGCATCGATTTGCCCGGCCGTCAGCGCCTCGTGGCATAGAAGTGTTCCGCCGAGATTCAGTTTGCGTTGGACGGGAAGCTGCGTCGTCCGCTCAATTTGTTGAGCGAGCAGTTCGCCCAGAATGATTTGCTCGGTGAAATTCTTTGAGCCGATGACGACACGATCCGGGTGCGAGCACGAAACGAGGCCGGCGGCGATAATGACGAGACACAGGAGCTTCGAAAATCGCTTTTCAATCGCACCCAGTCCAAAATCGGCGATGAGCGCGAGTGCAGCAGCTGGGATGGCGCCGGCGAGAATAAGCCGGCTATCGACCATCGAAACGCCTCGGAAAATGAACATACCGAGCCCGCCGGCGCCGACGGCAGCGGCGATTGTCGCGATACCGACACAAAGGACCGTCGCAACACGTAGTCCTGCAAAGATGACGCTAAGAGCAAGAGGAATTTCTACGGTCCATAACAACTGTAGATCCGTCATTCCCATCCCCCGGCCCGCTTCACGTATGGCCGGATCGACTCCGGAAATTCCAGTAAACGTATTTCGAATGATAGGCAGCAACGAATACAGAACTAATGCAACGATCGCGGTACGCGCCCCGATACCTCCAATGAATGGTAACGGAATCAAAAACCCAAAGAGAGCGAGACTCGGAATGGTCTGAACAGCGTTTGCGAATGTAAGAATTGGACCGCTGAGCCTTGGCTTACGCGTCATGAGGACGCCGAGAGGAAGGCCAATACCGGCCGCGATCGAGATCGAGAGTCCAACCAGCACGAGGTGTTCGAGCGTGAGCTGCGCAACCTCCAAGCGATGACCCCACATGAAATCGAGTACGTTCAAGCGTAGCTTTCCAAGAAGGCGCGAGCCTCCGGATGATCCAAATTGTGAAAGTCTTTCACTCCAACCAGCGCAATGAGATTCCCATCTTTTATTAATCCGATGCGATCCCCAAGAATGAACGCCTCGCGCACGTCGTGCGTTACGAAGACCATTGTTTTGCCGAGTCTCCTCTGAAGCCCACGAAACTCTTTTTGGATTTCGGATCGCGTGACTGGATCCAAACCGCCGAATGGTTCGTCCAACAGAAGAAGTGATGGATCTGCCGCGAGCGCACGCGCTACACCCACGCGCTGCCGCTGGCCACCCGACAACTCACGCGGCAAACGCCCGGCAAAGCGGGACGGCTCCAGCCCGACAAGCGTGAGCATGTCGCGCACGCGTGAATCAATTTTGTCGGGCGGCCACGATTCGAGAGATGGAACCAATGCCACATTCCGATGCACCGTGAAGTGCGGAAATAAGCCGACTTCCTGGATGACGTATCCGATGCGGCGGCGCAACCGGATAGGATCCCAATTCGTAGTTTTCTTTCCTTCGACAAATACCCCGCCTGACGTAGGTTCCAGAAGCCGGTTGATCAGTTTAAGCGTCGTGGTCTTACCCGACCCGCTTCTTCCGAGAAGCACCACTGTTTCGCCGGATTCGATTGAAAAAGAAATGTTTTCGACGAGGGCGCGGCCATTGATCGCGTAGCCCACATTGCGAAACTCCACGATGTTCGGCATGCCGGCAGTGTAGCAGACATTTTCTTCGTTACCTGCTTTGCCAGCAGCGGAATGCCCCTTTTATATAATCCGATTGATGGTTTCCTGGATTGAGATCGACAGAGCTCGGCTAGTTGGCAATCTCAACGCGCTGCGCGCATTGAACCACCCGGGAACCGCCTTATTGGTTGTGGTGAAGGCGAATGCGTACGGGCACGGTCTGGCAACGGTTGCGCCTGTCATTGCTGAGTACGCCGACTGGCTTGGTGTGAATTGCCTTGATGAAGCGCTCGCGATCACGCGGCTCGGTATTCAAAAGCCGGTCGCCATCCTGGGACATACGCCTCTGGATGACATCGAAGCCGTGGTGCGAAACGGCTATAGACAGGTGCTCTACCGTCTGGATGTTGCGAGGGCATTGTCCGAGGCTGCGCAAAAGCACGGAACGATCGCCCAGGTTCACTTGAAGATTGAAACAGGTACGAATCGGCAAGGAATTGCTCCCGCTGAATTACAAGCCTTCACGGAAGAGATCGGACGACTGCCGCGGCTACATGTCGAAGGCGTGTATACGCACTTTGCCAACGTCGAAGACACGCTTGATCCCTCCTTTGCTCAGTCCCAGCTTCGACGTTTCCAAGAAGCGCTTGCGACGCTGGAACGCGCAGGAATACGCCCGCAGCATGTGCACGCCTCCGCTACTGCCGGTTCGCTGCTATATCCTGAAATGGACTTCACGATGGTTCGCATCGGCATTGGAACGTACGGAGTCTGGCCGTCACGTGAAACGCAGCTTGCAGCCCGAGAGCGCGGCCGGAAGCCGGCGCTGCAGCCGGTCCTTGAATGGAAGACTCGCGTCGTTCAAGTTAAGGATGTCAGAACCGGTGATTACGTCGGGTACGGACTCACCTATCGTGCGAGCCGGCCAATGAAGCTTGTTGTTTTGCCGATCGGCTACTACGACGGTTACGATCGCAAGCTTTCGAATTCGGGCCGGGCTCTGATCCACGGCCAGCCCGCGTCTGTGGTCGGACGGGTCGCGATGAATATGACGATGGTTGATGTGACCGACATCGGGGCGGATCTGGACGACGAGGTTGTACTCATCGGCCGGCAAGGCAATGGCGAGATCAGGGCCGAAGAATTGGCCGAGAAGATTGGAACCATTCCGTATGAAGTGCTCGCAAGAATAAACCCGTTGATACCACGGGTACTGCGCTAGCCTCCGTGCAAGGTTCGGTATTTACCCCGGAAATAAAGTAGTGGTTCTTCGGGGTGCTGGACCTCAGCGTTCTTAACCTCGCCCACGAAAATCAAATGATCGCCGCCCGGATAGATATCTATGGTTTCACACTCCATAACGGCGAGCGAATTCTTTATAAGGGGCATTCCAAGCCGTCCTTCAAAGTAAAGGCTGGCCGGCCGTTCGGACTCTCGCTTGGCAAACATTCGAGAAAGATCTTCCTGGTTTTTGGAGAGCATACTGATGCCGAACCGTTTTGAATCTTTGAAAGCCTCAAGATTGCTGAGTCTCTTATCAAAACAGACCAAAACAAGAACAGGCTCCAACGAGACCGATGTAAATGAATTGACTGTCAACCCACACGGTTGCCCTTCGGCGTCGCGTGTTGTGACGACAGTAATCCCCGTAGCGAAGTTCCCCATCACGCGACGGAATTCATCGGAACTAATCATACGCGCTCTATCATAGCCCAAATCGTAATATAATCCGCGAACCGGTTTGCCAGGGAGGCCACGGAAATCCAGATGGGGCGCCGCTTTCAGGCATTTTATTTCGGATTGTCTCTTTGCGCGGTCCTTGCGGCACAGGTTCGAGTCGACGTGCGGTTGGTGAATGTCGTCGTGACCGTTACGGACAGCCGCGGCCGATATATCCCAAACCTGACCGAAGATGACTTCGTTCTTGAAGAAGACGGCTGGGCACAACACATTTCGCACTTCAGTCAGGATCGAAATGTTCCAGTCGGCGTCGGTATTCTTCTCGACACGAGCGGAAGTATGGATCGCAAGATCCGCACTGCCGTAGATGCAGTGGACAGGTTCGTTCGGCGGATTCACCAGGACGACGAAATCTTTCTAATGACGTTTTCCGGACGACCTGTCGTTCGACAGGATTTCACAAATGACCGTGAAAAGCTTTCTGAAGCCCTGAAGCGAATCATCCCGACCGGCGGCACCACATTGTACGACGCGATGGCGGAGGGCGTTACGAAGATCGCCTCCAGCCGTCATGCCAAACGAGCCATCCTTCTGATTACCGACGGACAGGACACCGCCAGCGCCGCCAGGCTGGAGGATGTCCTCGAGAGCATTCGTATATCGGACCTGGTCGTCTACCCAATCGGCATCTCGCCTCTTACCTACGCGAAGGGTCCCGACCGAAATGCTTGGGGTTGGCCGCTGCCGGGCCTGATCACTGGAAAATCCGGCATCCCGAGCAAACGCGACGAAGTCGATATGAGTGTTCTGCGGGCTTTTGCCGAAAACAGTGGTGGTCGCGCATTCCTGTTGTCCGAAAGCTTGATCGGGCGAGGCAGTCAGATCGAGAAAATTCTCGAGGCGATCGCGGAAGAACTTAGGAGCCAATATACACTCGGCTACTATCCTCCGCGGGCGGATGACGGCCGGTACCATTCCATTCGAATTCGCACGCGAACAGGTGACGCGGTCCGCGCCCGGCATGGATACGTGGCGCGAGCCTCTGAGAGCTCAACCCGCGTTAATGTTCCTGAGAAACTCCGCTGACGTCTCAGGGAGCGCCGCGTTGATGAACATTCCGGAACCCAGTTCGAAGCCGGTCGGCTGAAATACCCGCGGAATGATTGAAATATACCAGTGAATCCTCGGGCTTCCGCGCCATGTCGGCAGCAATGATCACCCAGTCGCCGGTCACACGGTTGAATCTGAACTCCGACATTGCCGTGGCATTATACTGCCGTCGCGGCTAATGCAGGTTAGCCGCACGCCGTAGTCGGTATACGCATGTTGGGGCGGCAAGCTGCTGCGGTGTGCAGCGCGGGAAGCCTTGATTTGGTGCCGCCAGGAGCCACCCCGGCTGACGCGGCGTGCGCCGGTTTCGGGGCCCGCCGGATTCTTCGCCGGGGAGATGGCGTAATAGTCTTCGGAGTACCAATCCATGCACCATTCGTGCACATTGTCTCCGATGTTGAAAAGACCGTAACCGTTCGGACGCCATTCTCCCACTCCTTTGGGTCCTGTCCATTCGCCCCGAAAGTACTCTATCTGATTTGGTGGCTCATTTCCCCAGGCATAGTCTGCACCTTCGAGGCCGCCGCGGCACGCCTTCTCCCACTGGGCTTCTGTGGGCAGTCGGAATGTTTCGCCCAATGATTTCGACAACCATTCGCAGTACGATATTGCCGCGAACCAGCTCACACCAACGACCGGCTGATTGGCCTTACCAAAGGAAGGATTAAGCCAGCCGGCGGGTTCGGGATGTCCCGTTTCGCTGAGGAATTGGGCATATTCGCAGCGCCGGACCGCATAGCGCGCGATTTCAAATGCATCGAGCCACACGGGATGACGCGGGCTCTCCCAGCGGTAATGATGGTCGGAACCCATCCAAAACCAGCCTGCCGGAATTAGAACCATGTCCGGATTCATCCCGCCCACTCCCCTAAGACAGGTGGTAATTTTACTGCTGTCGCCGATTGATAAAGTGCAATCGGGGGTGAGTTGAGTTACTATGCTCGCTACGTTCAACACAACCGGGAGGTAGGTATGGGTCTCCTAAGAATCACGCGGACACCGCTCGTGACGGTTAACGCACACGCAAGTGTCATGGATGCAGTGCGGACTATGCACGAGGAACACATCGGAGCAATCGCGGTCGTCGATAACAGCCGGCTGATCGGCATTTTCAGCGAACGCGACTTGATGAATCGTGTGGTTCTACAAAGGCGCGATCCCGATAACACTCGTGTGGGAGACGTGATGACCTCTCCTGTCATTACCATCCAGCGCTCGTCAACGGCTGACGACGCGCTAAAACTCATGGACGAAAAGCATATCCGGCATTTGCCTGTGGTCACGACCGACGGGAACCTTGCGGGCATGCTGTCGATCCGAAGCTTACTCCACGAAAAAGTCGAAGAGCTAAGGGACCAACTCGATTCGCTCGAAGCTTATTTCACCGCTGATGGTTCGGGCGGGTAAATTACTGCGCGAAACTCGTTAGCAGATACTCGATGAGTTCTTCTTTTCGCCCTGAAGGGATGTGGGCTCCCCAATTGACCATGCGCTCAACAGTGCGCGCCCAGCCGGCTCGATCCGTCTTGAGCCGAGCGATCGGCATCGCATCGTGACAGCCAAGACACGAGGTCTGGAACACATCCCTCGCTTTTCCGTCGGGTGCTGCATGCGATGATGATGGCCGGGGACGAGTGTTATTGAACTGCCCGGCGAGGTAACGAATGAGTTCTTCTCTATCACTGCCGGCGATCTCGGCGCCCCAGCCGACCATCTTATTCACCTCGCGTGTCCAGCCCGCCACGTCGAGCCGCTGTTGGGCTATTAGACTGGCTCCGTGGCAGACTTGCGTGCAGGTGGCCTGCATCTTCTGGGCGATTCCAGCCGGTGGAACTTGCCCGAATGCCATATTCGAAAACGCACACGTCAGCCAGAATATGGCGAGATCAACCTTTGACATTGATTTGTATTTTATCGGCGACGTTGTACAGGTATCCAGAAGGGTTCCAAGACGCAACCATCGGCTGCGTTCGACCCTGGCTGTCGGTGGCACGCGACATCACGACGAATGATTTGGCCGCAGGAGGCTTCCACAAATAGCGAAAACGCCGCCAGGTATATCTTGCTTTGTCGTTGTCTAATACCGCGATATTCCAGGTGCTGCCAGCATCCGTCGAGACATCCACTTGTGTGATATCCGCTTCCCCCGCCCACGCGAAACCGCGCAACTGAATGGAAGATCCCATTGGTACCATCGCTCCGTCGAGCGGGCTCGTGAAGATGGATTTCACACTCAAAGCGGTATAAGGAATGGTGTCTTTAGGGTCCACTAGAGTGCCCGGAGCAATGGGGCGGTTTGGGATTCGGTACGCCGTCTGCATAAAAAAGCCACTCGCCTCCGCCTCAGATATTTGAATATTGACAATCCATTTTGTCGAGGCGGCGGCTTCCCAACCGGGCACGATCAACCGAAGTGGAAAACCATGGAGAACGGGGAGGGCCGCGCCATTCATGCGATATGCCAGGATGGTGTCAGGATGCATCGCCTTTTCGATCGGAATGCTGCGAACAAAATCGGGCACGGCGCGAATCGGCATATCGGCTCCGTTGAGAATGACATGCTTTGCGTTGGGCTGCACCTGCGCTTTCATCAAGACGTCGCGCAATGGAATGCCTGTCCAGCGTGCGGTTCCGACGGCCCCCTTTTCCCACTGCAAGCCCGCAACCGGCGGATCGGCGAAAGCGCGCCCGTTCCCCGAACACTCGAGCGTCACTGTCCGGGTGACTTCTTGAAAGCCGCGAATATCACGCATCGTCAGCTTCAACGGTCGATTCACTTCCCCTTCGACCGTAAGATTCCAGTTGTTGAGTTCGACATTTGGAACAGACAGATGCGAGCGCACGTAGTGCGCATCGTTTGAGGTAATCCACCCTTTGTCGAGCAACTGTACCGGCGTCTCGAAATCAGCCGGTGAGTCGGAGCGGATGATCAAATTGTCCTTTATTGTCCTGGCTTGAAGTAGAAATGCAGCGTTGCTTAGGACAAACTCGCGCCGTTTCATTGCTGTCATTCCCCTCCTCGCAGAGGAGGGGTGGCCCCGCGAAGCGCGAGCCCGATAGAGCGAAGCCTCAATAGAAGCGCCGGGGTGGTCAGGTCGGCCCCACGTGCCGGCCGGTCTTTTATTGGGGCTTCGCCCTGTCGGGCTCGCGCTTCGCGCCACCCCGTCTGCGCCTTCGCTTCGCTCGGCGCATCCACCCCTCCTCTGCGAGGAGGGGAATGACGCCAGAGAATCCGTCTACACATTTTGGCCCACGCGATCTGCAGCGAGTTTAATGCGCTCTTCAACAGACGGGTGACCATGGAAAATGAACTCGATGATCTTATTCGGATTTTTGTTCACGAGGTTGATATCGGCCAATTTGTCCATACTCGAAACAAACGCAAGCGCGTCGCCTGTTACCTCCAGTGCGTATAGATCCGCTGCCGTCTCCAGTTGTCTGGAGAAAAAGTTCACAATGGGCAGGGCAAGCAATGACAATGTTGTCATGACCAGCGCGAGCAGTGGAAAATTTGCGACGTCGTCGACCCCGCTTGAACCGAACGATCGCGAGAGCGGCGGTAGAAGACGATAAGCCACATAAAAAGCGATGAAAGTGAGGATCGACTGCAGCGCGATGCCGTACCAGATGTGATTCTTCACGTGATGGCACAACTCATGGGCCATGACGACCTCGATTTCTTCCTCTGAAAAATTTTCCAGCAGCGTGTCCGACACAAGAATGCGACGGGTATTTCCCCAACCGACGACAGCCGCGTTTGCCTTGCGAGTCTTCTCTCCAAGGGACCACTCGAAGATACCGCATACATGCTTACCGGTCCGCCGCGCCAGGCGATTGAGTCGATTTTGCAAGTCCGGGTTTTCAACTGGCTTAAACTTAAAAAATAATGGCAGCAGCAGCACCGGAGCGAGATTCGCCATCACGACTACGAACGCGATAAAGATGATGCTAGCGTAAACCCACCAAAGGCTCGAATCAAAACGCAGGAGCAAGTAGAGGACTTCAATCACGGCGATCGACAAAGGACCTGCAACGGCAAGAGCCTTCAACTGATCTTTGGTCCAACCGCCGAAAGACTGCCGCGAAAGTCCGAATCGATGTTCGAGGACATAGCCGGAGTAGAAGCTGAATGGTAAATCGATCACCGTCAGAATGCAGCCGACGATGATCATGTAGATCATCACCGTCAACCAGCTGGAACCCGACAGCATTTGTGCAAGAGCGCGTATTCGGACGCTCCAACCTGAGGTCAGGAAGTAGAGCAGAACGACCACGTCCAGTACGAATTTGGAGACGCCAAGGAGATGCTTGACCGACTCGTATCGCTTCGGCTCTTCCATACATCGCGGGCTAAAATTCTCGGCCCGATATAAAAGGTATACGCAACCAGCTTTTCAAATTCAATCAAGAAGGTTCTGACGTCGCCGCGGGTTCTCCACCAGTCTTGCGAGTTCAGACCTCCATGCGGCGACGCAGTAACGCTGAACTTAAAATCGGGCCCAAGAACATATCGTGCGGCCATTCGCGCACGGCGTGTGTGATAGTTCGCTGTCACGATGATGAGTGAGCGCCAATTTCTCTCGAGGCACAAATTTCGGATTTGTCGTATTTCAGATATGGTATCGTCCGCCGGCTTCTCCACGCTGACGATCTTGTCGTTGGGTACACCGAGGCCACGAAGAACTCTGATGTAGTTGCCGCGGCCGTCTACCAATTCAATCCCGCGTTGAAGTAAGTCCGCTTCTTCGGGTTTGACCTGGTCTCTCGTAACGATTACGTAATCGGCGAGTCTCCGATTGTAAAGATCGGCTGCGCCCCAGGCGCGGCCGGGCTCGCCGCCGGCAAGCGCGACAATCGCATCGCTCTTTTCGAATGGCTCATCGACGATGACAATCGAAGCGCAGTATCGAAAGAAAGGCCGATAACCGAAATACGTGACCGGAATGATAAACAGGACAAAATTCAACAAATAGATTCTCTTCCCGTATTTGCGCTTGGCTGCGGCCGGTTTCACGCTGTCCCCCAACCGCCCCCGCCAGGAGTTTGGATCGATAGAACATCTCCCTCTTCAACCCACCTCGTGAATTTCGAAGGCAGCTGTTCCGCCTTGCCGTTGTTTTGGGTGATGAGGTTTATACCCGGCGCTCCAGCTTCCGCTCCGTGCAATCCATACGGGGCGAATTTGCGCCGTTCGGAAAGCACGGTCACTTGAGCTCTCGCGAGAAATCGCAGTTCGCGAACAACCCCGTCTCCACCGCGCCATTTCCCGCGCCCACCGGAATTATGCCGTAATGAATAGCGCAGCAATCGGACCGGATAGGCGTGCTCCAGCGCTTCTATCGGAGTGTTCAGTGAATTCGTCATATGCGTGTGTACACCAGAAAGGCCATCCATTGTGGGCCTCGCGCCCATTCCTCCTGATACCGTTTCGTAGTATGCCACCGGCTGTTTCGTGCGAGGATCGATTGCGCCGAAGGTCACGTTGTTCATCGTACCCTGGCTGGCAGCCGGTATGCGATCCGGCATGGCTTGGGACAGACACCTATAAAGAACATCGACGATCCGCTGCGATGTCTCTACATTACCGCCGCACACGGCCGCGGGAGGACGAGCATTCACGATGGTTCCCTCGGGCGCGATAATCCGAAGGGGCCGCATGCCGCCGGCGTTCGAAGGAATTGGAAAGCCCACCAACGTTCGAAAGACATAAAACACGGCCGATGCCGTAATCGCATACACGGCATTGACGCTACCGTCCGCCTGTGGATCCGAATTCGAAAAATCGATGACAGCACTGCCTTCTTTGATGGCAAGCTTTACGCGTATTGCGATGGGTTTACCTTTAATGCCGTCGTCATCGAGAAAATCTTCGGCTTCATAGACTCCATCGCGAATCTGAAGGATGGCCTGGCGCGTCATGCGCTCGGTATAGTCCAGGATGGCTCCAACGTAACGGTTCACTTCAGTCCATCCGTACTTTGCCACGATTTCCTTCAGCCGGCGTTCACCCGTCCGGTTGGCGCCGATCATCGCGCTCAGATCTCCGTCGCGTTCGCCCGGCGTACGGACATTCGCGAGGACGATCTCCCAAACGTCACGGTTGATGTTACCTTTCGAAATCAATTTCGTCGGTGGAATTCGGAGCCCTTCCTGATAGATTTCCTCCGCAAGCGGCATTGAACCTGGAGACATGCCGCCGATGTCGGATTGATGCGCCCGGCAAGCGGCATAGAAAAGAAGTTTTCGTTTCGAAAAGACACCCGAAACCAGCGTCAAATCAGGAAGGTGTGTCCCGCCTTTATATGGATCGTTCAGGATCACCATGTCGCCTGGTCCCATCTCGCGGTGTTCGATCGCCGCTTTGACCGACAACGGCATCGACCCCAAATGTACAGGCATGTGATCTCCTTGCGCGACCATGTCGCCGCGGTGGTCGAAGATCGCGCAAGAGTAGTCACGGCGTTCCTTGATGTTCGGAGAAAAAGCTGTACGCTTCAGCGTTGCACCCATTTCTTCTGCAATCGCGTGAAACAGGCTTTTGAAGATTTCCAGTTGCACCGGGTTAATCTTCGTTATTCCACTCCTCGCAGAGGAGGGGTGGCGCGGAGCGCCGGGGTGGTTAGTTCGACCGAAACGTTTTCGCCGGTCTTCTATTGGGGCTTCGCCCTGTCGGGCTCGCGCTTCGCGCCACCCCGTCTGCGCCTTCGCTTCGCTCGGCGCAGCTTCTCTTGAGGCTTCGCCCTCTCGGGCTCGCGCTTCGCGCCCTCGTCTGCGAGGAGGGGAATGTTTTCCACTTCCCATCAATTACTCTCCAGCACCAAGTTTAAGAATGGATCCACTAAGCATCGGAAGTTCGGTGGTACAAGCGTCGTCGAGCTGTATTCGCCGATGATGGCCGGCCCTTTAATGACGTTCCCGTTGCCCAAAGTTGCCCGATCGTAGATCGCGGTCCGCACAAGGTGGCGATCGATCCAGCACATTTGCTGTTCCACCGGTTCCGGGCGCGTACGCTGTTTAACGCCCTTGGTGAATTTTGGTTTCGCGGTGCGGCCCAGGAATGTTGTGCGGACATTCACCAATTCCACTTCTCGTCCGCGGTTGGCGTAACCATAGCGCCGTTCATGAGCTTTGTGAAATTTTTCGATAAAGGATGCCTCCAGCGGTACGGTCAATTCATACGACTGTCCCCGATAACGCAGATCGAGAGAATCGATTCGATCGATCTCGTTCTTCTTGAAACCTTCGGCCTGCAGTTCTGCTATTCCAACGCTGTGCAAATCTCTGAACACGGCTTTCACCTGCGCGTCCGATCCTTGGGCGTTAACCAAGATAGTCCTGGAATAATCCTTCCGGACGTCGGCGAGCAACAGCCCAAGTGCGGATAGGGCACCCGGAAATTGCGGAACAATGACACGCCGCATTCCCAATGCTTGGGCCAGATGCGCCGCGTGCAGTCCACCGGCGCCGCCGAAACAGAAGAGGGTGAAATCGCGCGGATCGTAGCCACGTTCGACAGAAATTAGCCGGATCGCCTGCTCCATATTATTATTTACGACGTCAACGACGCCTTGCGCGAGTTCTTCGAAGCTCTTCCACTGCTTTGTCCAGCCGAGCATGCGAAGCGCCGGTTCAATTGGCTCTTTCGCCAGGGGCATCGTTCCACCGAGAAAAAACCGCGGCAGCAATCGTCCAAGGATTACATTGGCGTCGGTCACTGTGAGCCGATTGCCTTTGCCGTAACAAATCGGACCTGGATCTGCACCAGCACTTTCGGGTCCCACTTTTAACGCGCCGCCAGCATCGAGTTCGGCGATCGATCCACCGCCGGCGCCGACCGTGTGAATATCCATCATTGGGATTCCGATCGGCATCGCATCAACCTGGCCCTCGTGGGTGACTTTTATTTCACCGTCGCAAAGTGAAACATCCGTCGACGTGCCTCCCATATCGAAGGTGATGATGCGTGGATAACCACACAGCTGGGCCACGTGGAATGCCCCGACCACGCCTCCGGCTGGTCCGGAAAGAATCGTTTTTACGGGAGCGTCCGCGGCAGTTCCTGCGTGAACTGTTCCGCCGTTGGACTGCATCACCGTTAAAGAACGATTGCTGAGCCGCTCAGTAAGATGCCTTAAGTAACGGCTCATGAGCGGTGCGAGGTAAGCGTTAATGACCGTCGTTGAAGTACGTTCGTACTCTCGATACTCAGGAAGGATTCGCGACGAAAGCGATACCGGCACCCGCATAGGCTCGAGTGCGGACAGAACTGCGTTTTCGTTTTCATTATTCGCAAACGAATACAAGAGAGAAACCGCGATCGATTCGACGTTCTCGGAACGCAAATGGCTAATCAGAGTTTGCAAATGATCGTGGTCCAGAGGTATTTCGATAGACCCATCATAGAGGGTGCGCTCCCGAACGCCCATGCGCAGCTTGTCAGGGACCAATGGGTCAGGACGGGTCACAAAGATGTTGTAAAGCTCACGCCGAGTTTGCCGGCCGATGACGAGAACATCCTCAAAACCTGCGGTTGTCAGAAGGGCCGTCCGCGCGCCTTTGCGCTCGAGCAAAGCGTTCGTGGCGACAGTAGATCCGTGGATGACTTCAGAAACGGATGAACCGCCAGTTCGTGCGATTCCTTTTAGGATGGCTTCTTCGGGCTTTTGGGGCGTGGAGAGTTCTTTGAATATTTCGACATTGCCATCGCGGATAACGACGAAGTCTGTGAACGTTCCTCCGGTGTCGACGCCGACTCTAGAAATAGATTTGCGCGACATCTTGAAGGAATTTCGGGACGATCGTTCCGATATCCTGGATCGTTCCTTGAGGATCGCGCTCCCATGTGAGTGCTTGTACGTCGGAGCGAACGGCATTGAAGCGGTGAATAGCGACTTCGCGCATCCAGGAGAAGTCCTTATCGGCGGGCGGGTGCGCGGCAATATCTCTGATCCACTCGATTATCCTCTGCCGCTGTTCGGCGTCCGCGCGGATTTGCAGAGCCGAGCCCTCGTTGGCGTCAATGCGAAGTTCAACATCGGGCCACCAGCCGGCTTGGATTACCTTCAGATCAAGGATCGTCTTGAGGACGTAAACTGCGGGAAGATCGCCGCTCGAGACTGGGCCTTTCGGAACACCGGTTTCGCCGCTGTCATTACCTTTGAAACCAGACCAGATTTCACGCGCATGATCGATTGCACTCGCAGGTGTGAGAACCAAAATGCGGTCCGCGCGATATTTCTCGAACGACTTCAAGGTTTGGGCATCCGGCTCGTGATCGAATTTGGTCAAGGTGCCGCCGGAAACAAAAACGGCATTGACGTTACTGGCGACGAGCGAAACGCGGGAAGCGAGCCGCTGCGGCACATCCACGTCCTGAGCGGAATCGTTGTGCGGAGGAAACGGCGCCATCGAAATAGCCGCTCCCTCTGGGAGAGGCCGGCGCGCCTGCGGCGCGCCGGGTGAGGGTCTCTGTCCCTGATTTCCTTCGCTCAAATTCTCCACTGCAACAGTCGTCTGCTGCGGTTTAGGCGCCCAGGTCGCAATGACACGGTTCATCAGAAGAAGGTCACGCACACCTGCGCGCAACTCATCGGTCGTTACGGACTGAACCCACTGAATGCCCTCCTCCAATCGCTCTGGTATCCCGCGGCTGGCAAACCATTCTTGGATGTCTTCGTTTCCCAAAAACTGCAATGCCTCCTGTCGTGCACTCAACAGGTAGCCGGAATCCAGTGTCAACTGGAGACGTTGAAGCTCTTGAAGCAGATTATCTTCCGCAGGTTCCGGAAACTGGCCTTGTGCGATGGGTATCTCGAGCCCGTAATAATGGGGACGCAAAGACGGCACCAAAGTCGTTTGAAACGGCACCTTAATCGCTCTATGAAGAATCCGATCGAGCAATAGAATCAAATACCACTGTTTGTAATAGACGCTCGGAACCGGTACGGCAAAGATTACAGCTCCGGTTGCCAGATCGGATTTAAATCGCAAGGTTCGTTCCGCAGGCAAGCGTGCGCTCTCGCTCTCAGGACGATTTACCGAACCTCGTCTGGGTATTGCCCCGAGGGCATCGCGCAGTGTGTCCGGTATTGTGGCGCTGATTGCGAGAAAAGCATCAGCAGTTCCGTATTGCTCCGAGCGACTATCTGCTCCAAGCAGCGCACTACGAATCTCCTCCTCGACCTGCGCTCGAAAGTCCGGTGGAGAACGATCCGGGCGTTCTACTTTCTCGCTCGCCTTGGGAGGATCCTTGAAAAAAGCGGAAAGTTGCAGGTCCGTAAACATGGGCAGCGCCCATTGTGGGACCGTCAGTCGAAGAGCGCTGCGGTCGTGATCGTTGATCAATTGGATGTTGCCGCCGGTGGCGAATGCATCAAATATCAGCGTTCGGGCGGCGCTTGTTGATGCCAGATCGGTGAGTCCTGGCTCGTCGTATCCCGCAATGATTTCGACTGAATCTTTCGTTGGACGCAGCTCGATTAACCGGATCCCATTCGGTAGGGTCACGGAAGAAAGCAGGAGCCCGAAAATAGCGGAAATCAGCGCAAACACTCGTTGAGCCTACCGTTTGGAGGGTAGTGTTTTCAAGAATGAATATGGTAGATTTCGAAACTTGGCCTCTAACAAAAGGAGCATGCTGTGGCAGTGAACGTCTACGAAGGGAAAAACATTCGTAATGTTGGTATCGTCGGACACGGTGGAAGCGGTAAGACCTCATTGATCTCCGCGATTCTCTTCGACACCGGTGCTACCAACCGCCTTGGCCGCGTAGACGACGGGAATGCCCCGACGGATTACGATGACGAAGAGATTGAGCGAAAAATCACGATCTCAGCGAAACTCGCCTTCTGTGAGTGGAACAAAAACAAGATCAATCTACTGGATACCCCAGGCTTCGGAAACTTCATGCAGGAAGCGCGGGGTGCGCTGCGTGTAGCAGATGCTGCAATCGTCGTTGTCGATGCGGTAGCGGGAGCCATGGTCCAGACTGAAAAAGGCTGGGCTTATGCGGACGAGTTCGGGCTGCCGAGATTTGTCGTAGTCAATCGGATGGACCGCGATACCGCCAGCTTCGAAAGATCGCTTGAATCGATTCAGCAAACGCTCGGCCGAATGTGCGTCCCCATACAAGTTCCGTTGGGTGAAGAAAAGGCATTCAAAGGGGTCGCCGACCTAATTCAGATGAAAGCTTACGTCTATCAGACGGACGGCTCCGGAAAATTCACTGAAACGGACATTCCCGCAGTTTTGGCTGCACGAGCCAATGAATACCGTGAAAGGCTCGTCGAAGCAGTGGCGGAGAGCGACGAAAAACTGATGGAAAAATTTTTCGACAGTGGTTCTCTCACGAATGAAGACCTCGTCGCGGGACTGCGGAAACAAATAATTGGTGGAAAAATTTATCCGGTCTTATACACGTCCGCGACGGGGAATATCGGTGTTCAGGCGCTACTGAATGCGATAGTGAACTTCCTGCCGGATGCCACCGCGCGCGGAAGTGTCACGGGAAAAGATACTCAACGCAAAGAGATCCAGCGGAAGATCGCCGACAACGAATCGTTGTCAGCTTTTGTTTTCAAGACTTTTTCAGATCCGTTTACCGGCCGCATCTCGCTTTTTCGGGTGTACTCCGGAACATTGACAACGGAATTGCAGCCCTTCAATGCCAACAGAAGCGTGACGGAGCGCTTGGGCTCGATCGTTCTCCTGCAGGGAAAGACTCAGGTCCCCATTCCGAAACTCCACGCCGGAGATATCGGCGCCGTTGCCAAGCTGAAGGAAACGCAAACCGGCGATACACTGTGCGATAAAGCCCACTTGATTACCTATCCCGCCGTGAAATGGATCGAACCGGTGATTTCATTCGCCATAGAGCCGAAGTCTCGCGGCGACGAAGAAAAAATCAGCACCGCGATTCATAAATTGATGGACGAAGATCTCGGATTACGTTACACCCGTGAGCCCCAAACAAAGGAATTCCTGATTTCAGGACAGGGGCAGATGCATGTGGAAATATCGGTGGCGCGTCTGAAGAAGCGCTATGGCGTGGAAGTCCTGCTCCATCCTCCCAAGGTTCCTTATCGCGAAACGATCAAAGGAAAAGCCGACGTGCAAGGAAAACACAAGAAACAGAGCGGGGGCCATGGGCAGTACGGCGATTGCAAAATCCGCATGGAGCCTATGCCGCGAGGCAGCGATTTCGAATTTGTGAATGAAATCTTCGGGGGCGCGATTCCGAGAAATTTTATTCCTGCTGTGGAGAAGGGAATCCAAGAAGCCAGGCAAAAAGGTGTGCTCGCCGGTTTCCCCACAGTCGATTTTCGTGTGGTCCTCTACGACGGTTCATATCACGACGTAGACTCATCGGAAATGGCCTTCAAGATTGCGGGCTCTCTGGCTTTCAAGAAAGGAATCAAAGAAGCCAAGCCGATTTTGCTCGAGCCCATCATGAATGTGGAAGTCCAAGGGCCGGAAGAATTCGCAGGCGATCTCATGGGCGACTTGAATAGCCGCCGGGGCCGCGTGCAAGGTATGGAAGTACGGGGCCATACCACGATTATCAAAGCCCAGGTGCCGTTGGCGGAGATGTTGAGTTACGCATCCGATCTCACCTCAAAAACCGGCGCACGCGGCAGCTACACGATGGAATTCAGTCACTACGACGAGGTGCCGGCTCACCTTTCGGAAAAAGTGATCGCCGGAGCGAAGGCAGCCGCGGCAGGCGAAGAGGAAGAAGAGGAATAAAACTAGTGTTGCATTCCCCTCCTCGCAGAGGAGGGGTGGATGCGCAGAGCGTAGCGAGGCGCAGACGGGGTGGTCAGACCGGCCGAAAGATTTCGCCGTAGTGACCACCCCGGCGCTTCGCGCCACCCCTCCTCTGCGAGGAGGGGAATGCGGCTCTGCCGAACAAGAAGTCACCGTCGGGGAACACCACATTAGAGCGGCGGCCCCGACGTCAACACGCGGTCCGTGCCATAAATTTCGCAGGGCCAAATTGGTTGGTCCGAATGGATGCGAATGTATCCGCCAGCCTGTCCTGCCGACGCCGCCACCAGTTCACTTATTAAACCGCTTAATTGTTCATTAGCAGACACATTGACGGTTACAGACTTCGGTGTACCGCCATCGGCCGGATAAACGTCGATCGTAATCGTCGCGGGCGTGCTGCCGGTCGCAAATGCCAGACCTGTAAAGAAACCAGGCGCATTGATATAAGAAAAAATAAAGTCGGTTCCTGCGCTTTGCGCGGCGATCGCAGCGCCGCCGGAGGAATTCTGAATATCAAGAATACCAATCAGCGGGGCACCGCCTCCGAATAATGACATACTTGTGATCCGCAGGGCTCCCGTCCGGATCGTGTCGCCTGATAACTTCAGCAGGTCGGAAATGGAAACTCGTGCCGCCGCGTTCGGCGATAACCATATGTTTGCCGATGAAGTTCCAAATGTGACCGTCGCATTCGTCGGAACCCTTCCGACATTGACGACGCTTAATGTCGATGTATATCCACCGCCAATGACGGCTTGCGGAAAAACCAAACTGGACTGTGCATCGGATACCGGTATGTTCGAGGCGATGGCCGTCGTTGTGCCGGGAGGTCTTCGTTCCATCGCTGCCAGTCCCTCTGAAGATCGAACCCGTACAGGACCAGTTAAACTAATCACGATACGGCTGCGGGCCGGAATCGTGAAGGACTGGTCTTGCCCGCCTGCGAAGTCTATAACCGTGACATTGGCAATACGTGGAGAAGGGTTAACCAGAAGGGCGGATGCGCCGCCATGGAAAAGCACAAAATCCGAAGAAGGATCTCGCGGAACAGTTCCGTCAAGGCGCTGCATGTTCCACGACCCTGTAACGACGAAAATCCCAAGACCCGGAGCCGCCGCGTCAGCTTCGATCCACCCATCAAACGACTGAAGGCCGAATAACTCCGATACGAGTTTGGCGTATAGTTGGCCCGCCGTGAGTGTAACCGACGTCGGATTGCGAATCCCGGTGCCGGTGATGAGATTCCCATTCACGTCGATTGCTTTGAGCACAACCGACATTGCAGCCTTGGCGAGGAACGCAATACCGGTAAATTCGGTTCCGCTTTGGGGGCTTGATGGAATGATCTTCACTTGCGGCTGGTAAGTTGGGTCAAACCGGACACCGGCAGACATCCCAACCTCGCTCTCTAAGCCGGCGCCGTTAATCGCCTTCACGGCGAAGTAATAAGTCACTCCAGTGCGAAGAGTCAGTCCCGTAACGACAGCCGAATTTTGCGTTGTAGAAGTGAACGGACGTACATCGGTATCTCCCGGCGTCGTGCCGATGGCGTACCGGTACTCGCGAACGCCCGATTCGGGATCATCAGAAATCCAGGAAGCCGCGAGCTGAGCGCCATTTGGAGTCAACGGTCCTTCATCCGTCACAACAGGCTTCGAGGGCGGCGATGCGTCCGGCAAAGATTCCGTGTAGCTACCGTTTTGGAAACGATAGGTTGTGAAAGATCCGCTGGCAATGCTGGGTTGATTGAACGCCGTCTGAATCGCTGTATCGCGTTTCAGATTCTGAGCGCCGACAGTTGCGCTCGATCCATCGGAGCGCGGCCCGGTCATATTGCGATAGAGGAACTGGATATCGTTGGTCCCTTCGAAGAGTATTGCCTCAAACGTGAGATTCGCATTCAGGTCTTTTCCGTCTTCGTCGAGAACACTCAAATTCGACCATTCCACTACGAACCGCCGGTCGGGAGCTGCTCCAACCGTCTTCGTCGTGATCGTCGCCTGAGGTGGCATCACTAAGTCGTCCCAAAACGATGCAATCAATGATGGCGGAACCGTTCCGACACTGCCGCTGGGGCGAATGACGGTCCTCGAAGGCAACGGCGCATTTTGCCACTCGGATACCGAAAGCGGTTCGAGACTAAGGAAGCCGTCGGTCGAGATCGAAATTTGAGAATCGGCAATATAGATATCCCGGAACAAGATGAAATCGAATGGCAGTTTCACAAGTGCGATGGAATCATCGTTGTTGCTGAAACTCAGAACTGTTCCGCCATTGCCACTACTCGCATCGATGAAGTTGAAATTCCGCTCTGCAAAATTCGTGCTCGTTGGAGCCGCCGTTACGGTGAATGTTGGGCCTGTTGCCGTTTGGCCGAAAAGAGAAACCGTTATCGGACCAGTCGTCGCGCCAAATGGTACGATCGCTGTAATCACGTTCAGACTTGCGCTGATAACCCGCGCAGACATGCCGTTAAAGGCCACGTCGATATTCTGCGTGCGCGAATCGAAGCGCTCTCCTTCGATGATGACCCGAGTTGACGGTGGTCCATCGAGCGGTGAAACACGGCTGATCGTGGGTGGTTGCGAGGCATAAGTGAAAACCTGCGAGCCGATTCCCCAAGTCCCGTCTGCGTTCACGACGACGAGATTGGCGGAACCCGGAACATTCGCCGGAGTTGTTGCCTCGATCGTACTGGAATCGACGACGCGAACATCTGCGGCCGCCAGCCCGGCAAAGAAGACCTGAGCGCCGGAACGAAAGTCTGTACCCTTAACTGTAGTGACGGTACCCCCATCAATTGGACCGATCGCAGGGCTTACGGAAATCCCCGAAGGGGAACTATCGGTAACGACGAACGCGCCTGAAAGGATCGAAGCGTCGGTCCCGCGACTGACGGTGAGATTTTTCGGACCAAGCGGCGTTGAAGGCATGACCGTCAACGGAACCGATACGCTCGTTGGAGCTGTGGAGTTAATTCGTCCGCCAAATGTCAGGGTACCGAATTGAAGGCCTGGATCGGAGCCGGTGAGAAGAACGCCATTGGTGATATCGATTCCGCCGCTAACTACGGTGACCGTTCGTCCTCGTGGAATGCGCATCGCAAAGGTGGGCCGCGTCAGTCTTAAGCCCGTAGCGCTTGCCGGAAATGTGCGTATATCTGCGGTAGCTACTCCATTCGGGCCGACGTCGATTTTCGCTGCTTCGGGAAGGCCAGAGACATTTCCAAAATAAGCCGTACCGAAATTCGTTTTGATGGTGGAAAAGAAGCCGTTGAATCCTCCGCCGAGGTTGAGCCGCGTCACGGGCCCATCCAAGGCCTCGGCATACACACGATATGTGTCCGCTGGCAGAAATCGAAGAACATAACTACCGTCCCGTTGCGACAGCGTCGAAGCCATCGGAGTGCCCCCGCTGATGACAGCGACAACGTGCGCGCCAAATATGGGCGAACCGTCGGCTTGAATCGTTCCTCGAATCTGAGCGGTTCCAGAAGCGCTCCCGTAGATTTCCATAATGCCGGCCATGTCGTCATAAGCGAGCGTCCGTTGATCCAGTTGCGAAGGCACACCGAAAGGGACCATGACGGAAGAGACTAGCGCCGAGTGATCCAGGCCAAGCAGATGTCCGATCTCGTGGGTCAGTACGCTTTGGATATCAAATTTATTGTTCTCGCCGCTTGTTGAGAAATCTGTTGCGGGATTGAAGGCGATATCGGACTCGTCGAACACCATCTGGCCATTCTCGCTTCTGAAGTACGAAAAGGTCGCGGCAATTGTCGATGAACCCAGCGGCGCCGAAGTATCCGTGAACGTGACGAGATTCAATCCGTCGTGGGCAACGTTTCCGGCCGCTGTCGTCCCCTTGAAAGCAAATTTGACGTTTGCGGCTTGGATATTTTCCCACGTCTGGAACGAGGCCTGAACGGCCGCGAAGTCACTGCCGTTGGGGATACCAGGCATGCCCTTCTCATGAACCCAATACGGGACGGGCATCGACGACCACTTCGGATTCTGTCCGGACGACGTTGTAATCCGCGTGTAGGCGGCAGCCGTCCGGCAACAGAGGAATACAACAAAGATGAAACCGTATTTCTTCAAGCTAACGAGTCAGTATGGTTCGGATTTGACGCTTAAATGTTTGGATCGGGAACCTCATCGGCTTGGCGGGACGGCCATCGGGAAAGGAAAGGCCGTTGACCTCATTGAATACTTCGCCATTTTCGACAGTGAATTTGCCTTGGCCGAGCCCCATGACCACTTCGTAGGGTCCGCTCGATTCGGTAAAAACAACGACGTTTTCATCCTTTGCAAAAGACGGCATCCCCGAGACCTGAAGTTCAAGATCGCCGATCTTTCCACCAATCGTCGTCAATTCGAACATCTTTGGCGGACGGCCCTTGATAGACTCGTCAACTTCGATGGTGTAATTAGTTAGAATGAGCTTCCGATTGTCACTCCAATATGTTCGTGAGTCTCGGACCTTGCCCGCAACGATATGGTGAGCTTTTTTAGCAAGTTCCTCCAGCGCAAGAGGTTGTACGGTCGTAGCGCGAGCGAGGGCAGCGGCGACCAGACTTAGGACAAAGGCCCAGAAAATGTTCCTTTTCACAGACGGGAGTCTAGCACAGAGACGAATTTAGGCCAGTACAGCTGTGGTAAGATCTTGCCCATGCCCGTGAATCCTGAGCTTTTGAAGATTCTTGTCTGCCCACTCTGCAAAGCGCAGGTGAACCTCACGGAAAACGGCGAGGGTTTGAAGTGTATCCAGTGCCGCCGGGTGTATCCGATTCGCGACGACATTCCGGTGATGCTGATCAACGAAGCCAAGATTGAAGACTAAACAGCTTTTCCATCGTCTTCCCGGTACGGCCCGCATCCTTTTCATTCGTCTTCGTTCGATGGGAGATTGCCTGCTGCTGACAGGTCCAGTCCGCGCGTTGAAGGCGCAGTTTCCGAAATTCCGCATTACGGTTCTGGTGGAACCGCAATTCGCCGATTGCTTTGATGCCAATCCTGATGTCGATGAAGTTCTGACTGCTCCGCACAAATTGTCCTTTGCGTCGCGGCTACTGGTTCGGCGCTTTGATGCCATCGTTAACCTACATGGCGGGCCAACGAGCCTGCTGTACAGTTGCTTGGCTTGGGGAAAACGCGTTGGGGTTGAGCATTACAAGGTAGCGGCACTTTATCACGGTGTTGTTCCACGCCCGGCGCCAGACACACATACGGTGGAATCCACAATGGCGCTCATGGGATGGCTTGGCCTGGAAAGCGATGAGCCACCCAAACTTCGGTACGAACTTCATCCCAAGGAAGCAGCTCGAATGCAGCAAAAGTTGAGAGGCCGGCCATATGCCGTCATCCATCCCGGAGCCGTTTTGGAAACCAAGCGATGGTCCGCCCCGCAATATGGCGAATTGGCCCGGCGCTTGGCAGCGCGCGGCTTCACGATTGTCCTTACGGCAGGTGCGGGAGAACAAGCCTGGGTGAGCGAAACCGCCCGGGAGGTCGAGGGGACCGTCATTCTTCTGGGCCTCAGCATTCCCGAACTCGCCGAATTGATTCGCGGAGCTCGTCTATACATCGGCAATGACTCAGGCCCGATGCATCTGGCCGCGGCCGTTGGTACGCCGATAATCGCAATCTGGGGTTCTTCGGATTCGCGCCGCTGGCGGCCATGGAATGTCGAACACCGGGTCGTTCAGAATCCGTTTGAGTGCAATCCGTGTCCGGGCTATCGTTGCCTCGTCGCGGATTCCCCGCTTTGTATCGAATCAGTGACCGTTGAGCAGGTGGATCGAACAGTGGACGAGTTACTGAGCAAATGAATCGAGGCAGAGTTGAACAGATTTTGAATCGCTTTCAGGGAAAGAACATCCTGATTATCGGCGATGTCATGCTCGATGAATTTATTTGGGGCAGAGTACGCAGAATTTCTCCGGAGGCTCCGGTCCCTGTTGTTGAAGTAACCGAAGAAACATACCGCCTCGGCGGTTCAGGCAATGTGGCGGCCAACATACGTGCGCTCGACGGCACACCGATTCCGATTGGAGTTATCGGGCAAGATTTGGCTGGGGACCGCATCGTGGATTTGATGCAACGTTCCGGAATCGAAATCTCCGGCTTGCTTCGAAACCTTCGTCCGACCACAGTCAAGACCAGGATCATTGCGCACAATCAGCAGGTCGTGCGCACGGATCGCGAGAGCAAGCAGGCGGTCTCATCCATTCTGACAACCGAACTCGTAGCCTCTTTTTTGCGGCACCTTCCCGCGGCAGCCGCCGTTATCGTGTCCGACTACGACAAGGGTGTCGTTAACCGGAGCGTGCTCGACAGCATATTGCCCCAGGCGCGCAGTGCCGCGGTCCCCGTGTTCGTCGATCCCAAAATTGACCACGCCGATGAGTACCGGCCGATTACCATGATTACGCCCAATCAGCGCGAGGCGGAATTGCTTACCCGGACTTCCATTTCCGACAAACCATCGTTGGAAGCAGCAGGACGCAAGCTGCTGGAGCAATTCGGATGCGAATACGCCCTGATTACACGTGGTGAGGATGGCATGTCGCTGTTCAACGCTACGGATTCCCACCACCTCCCGACATTCGCGCGTGAGGTTTTCGATGTGACTGGGGCCGGCGATACCGTGATCGCCACGCTCGCTTTAGCGCACGCCGCAGGCGCGAGCATGCCAGAGTGCGCAAGGTTGGCCAATCACGCTGCCGGCATTGTCGTTGGCAAGGTCGGAACCGCGACAATCAGCCGGTTCGAACTTCTCTCGGATTTTGTCGCTCGCGATGCGCATTCTGCAGGTTAGTTCGGCAGAGAATTGGGGTGGCGGAGAAACTCACGTCTCCCAATTGGTGAAATCACTTCGAAACTGTGGTCACGATGTAGTGGTTGCCGGACGCCCGAATAGCCCCTTGAAGGCACAGATCGAACTGCCGTTCCTGAACTCCGCGGACTTCATCACCGCCGTTCGGTTAAGAAGACGGCTCAAGGAGGCACGGTTCGACATTATTCATGCCCACGTCGCTCGCGACTATACGATTGTTGCTGCAGCGGCGTGGAAGATTCCCCGAGCGAAGGTCGTATTCACCCGGCATCTACTGCATCCCATTCGCCGTCATTTGTTTTACCGTAGAGTGGACGCCTGGATTGCTCCGACATCTCAAATTCTGGAAACTCTAGCTCCGCTAGCACCGAAGACTTCCGAGATCATTCCAAATTGGGTAGACCTCGAACAGTTTCTGTTTAGGCCGCATCCGTTGCACCGGCCGGTCAAGATAGGTTTGCTCGGACAAGTCTCCCCGCATAAGGGACACGAGGATGCGATTGAGGCTCTACGCCGGCTTGACGGCAATTTTAGGCTCGTGGTCGCAGGAAAGGGTGACGCATCGTATGAGAAGGAACTCCAAAAAAAGGCGGCTGGACTGCCACTAGAATTTCTTGGATTCGTCTCGCGTACCGATTTTTTTCAGAAGACCGACTTGCTCATTCTGCCGTCCTGGCAAGAACCCTTCGGAATTGTGTTGCTCGAGGCAATGGCATCAGGTATCCCCGTCATAGCGACCAATCGTGGAGGCCCAACCGAGATTATTTCCTCCCCGTTGTACGGTGTGCTCGTTCCACCACGCGATCCATGCGCTCTTGCCAATGCCATTCGATCGCTGGCGGCAGACGAAGAGCGCAGGTCAGCCATCGTCCGCAATGCACGTGACCGCGTCGAAAAGCATTTCGACATCCGGATTGTGGTGCCGCAGATCGAGGACTTCTACAAAAGACTTACAGGAGATTAGCCTTTCTTTTGCGAGCGGCCATCGATTTGTGAAATACTCGACAGGCATTTGGGGTAGTGACTCTGTGTCTTTTCCGCTGGCGCTGATTACCGGTTCATGCGGTTTGAT
Organism: Acidobacteriota bacterium; assembly: GCA_003223875.1. Taxonomy (GTDB): domain Bacteria; phylum Acidobacteriota; class Terriglobia; order 20CM-2-55-15; family 20CM-2-55-15; genus 20CM-2-55-15. Next base: position 32,680 of record QHWY01000092.1, read on the forward strand.
CGGTTCCGAAGTTTGTGTTTACTTTCATCGACTTGGATTTCGCACGGCCGGTATCGACAACAACCAGCGTGCTTTTTTTTTGGGCCCTGAAGGAGACACGACTTGGGTGCGCAGACGTCTCCGGGCCGAGCTTGACCGTTATTCTCATTACTCGATAGATATTCGTGATCGGCAACCAATTCTGGAGCTGGTCTTTCAACTAAAACCGGCGGTCATCATTCATACGGCTGCCCAGCCGTCCCATGACCGAGCGGCCTCAATTCCCTTCGACGATTTCGAAGTGAATGCCGTCGGCACGCTGAATTTGCTGGAAGCGGCCCGGCGTTTCTGTCCGGATTCGCCCTTCATTCACATGTCGACCAACAAGGTCTACGGAGACTTGCCGAACCAGGTGCGGTTGCGCGAGCTCGAAACGCGCTGGGAGTTTGATGATGCGGATCTTGCTCATGGTATACCGGAAAGCTTCTCTATTGATCAATCGAAGCACTCTTTGTTCGGTGCTTCAAAAGCTGCTTCCGATTTGCTGGTTCAGGAATACGGCCGGTATTTCGGAATGCCGACCTGTTGCCTGCGCGGCGGGTGCCTGACCGGACCGAATCATGCCGGAGTGGAACTGCACGGCTTTCTAAGCTATTTAATCAAGTGCAATTTGAAAGGCCGTGAATACAAAATCTACGGCTACAAAGGCAAACAAGTTCGAGACAACATTCATGCCGAGGATGTCGCGCGTTTCATATACGAGTTCTACAAAGCCCCTCGAGTCGCAGAAGTCTACAACCTTGGAGGAGGTAAGGATAACTCCTGCTCGATTGTCGAGGCGTTCAGCATGGTCGAGGCGATCACCGGCCGGCGTATGCGGTCACACTACGTCGACGAAGGCCGGATTGGCGACCACATCTGTTACTACAGCGATCTGCGCAAGATGAAATCCCATTATCCTTCATGGACAATCACAAAAGACTTGCCGCAAATATTCACTGAGATCGCCACGGCATGGATGGAACGGTCCGGAGAAGCCACCGCATGAAAATCCTTGTCACCGGCATTTGTGGCTTTACCGGCAGCACTTTGGCCATGAGTCTACTGGAACGTATTCACGATCTATCGATCTGCGGTATCGACAATCTAATGCGGCCGGGATCTGAGGTGAACCGGGCAGCCCTGAAACGATTGGGCATCGACGTCATTCACGGCGACACCCGTAACCTAAGCGATTTCGAGAAAGTTCCCAGGGTCGATTGGGTCGTTGACGCCGCTGCAAATCCCAGCGTTCTGGCCGGAGTGAATGGTTCCGGAACAAGTCGTCAACTGTTCGAGCACAATGTCGCAGGCGCGGTGAACGTACTGGAGTATTGCAAGGTGAAGCGAGCCGGATTCATTCTGTTGAGCACCAGCCGCGTTTACTCGATCAGCGCTCTGGCAGGTCTTCCATTACGTGTTGAAGACGGGGCTTTCCGGCTGGATTGCTCCAAGGTACTGCCACGCGGAATATCTGCGGCCGGCATTAATGCGGATTTTCCGACTGAACCCCCAATTTCCCTCTACGGCAGCACTAAATTATCGGCGGAAGCGCTGGCGCTGGAGTACGGATTCGCTTTTGAATTTCCCGTATGGATCGATCGCTGTGGTGTGATGGCCGGAGCCGGTCAATTCGGGACACCGGACCAAGGAATCTTTTCGTACTGGATCAACGCCCATCTGCGCCGGCGGCCAATGCGGTACATTGGCTTTAAAGGAACAGGTCATCAGGTGAGGGACGCGATGCATCCTCGCGATCTGGCAAGTTTGCTGCACGCTCAAATTTCCACCTCACGCAAGGAAGGAACACGCAAATATACGGTTGGCGGAGGCCCTGCGAATGCCATGTCGTTGAAGCAGCTCACAGCGTGGTGCGATTCGAGGTTCGGGATTCACCAGCCAGAACCTGACCCTCTCCCACGAAATTATGATGTTCCGTGGATAGTTATGGACTCAACTTGTGTAGCCAACGATTTTGGCTGGCGTTGCGACAATAATCTGTCTGCAATACTCGACGAGATCGCTTGCCATGCCGAGCAGCATCCCGAATGGTTGGAGGTGACTGGACTATGAAAAAGAATCAGCCTGAGTTGTCCAGCGGAGACCGGCTGCGAAAGCTGTCGGTCGTCATCCCGGCAAGAAATGAGCAAGACTGTATTGCTTCCACAGTTGAACACCTGCACATCGAACTATGCCTTCATGACATCGACCACGAGATCATCGTAGTCGACGATGGCAGTACGGATAACACGTGGGGCGTGCTCGCCGTCACATGTAATCGAGTTCAGACACTGAGACCTATCCGGAATACCGGTCCAAATGGCTTCGGCCGCGCAGTCACCTTAGGTTTCGATCAGATATCCGGCGACGCCGTCGTCATCATGATGGCCGACGAAAGCGATGATTGCCGCGACGTCGTTTCGTATTGGCGGCTTCTTAACGAAGGGTGGGATGCGGTCTTCGGCTCACGATTTATTCGCGGCGGCGGCGCTATCGATTACCCGTTTCATAAGCTGATTCTCAACCGGGCGGCAAATCTCTTTCTGAGAATCCTCTTTCATAGCGGCGTCAACGATACGACCAACGCCTTTAAGGCTTACCGTCGAGCTGTTATCGAAGGCTGCCGTCCGTTTCTGTCGCCGCATTTCAACCTCACTGTTGAACTCCCGCTGAAGACTATCGTACGAGGTTATTCATGGACGGTAACTCCAATTACCTGGAGGAACCGCCGCAGCGGGTTCTCTAAACTAAAAATCAAGGAAATGGGAAGCCGGTATCTATTTATAGCGCTATATTGCTGGCTGGAAAAATATTTCAGCCGAGGGGATTACAGAAAAGAATCGGCAAAAACCGACCTGCCTGATGTTGCCAAATCCGCGACAGGGAGTGGATCGCGGGTATGACCGGGGAGTTCTTGTCAGGTTGTATGGTGGTCGCGAAGTGGAGGGTGGAGTTTGCGGGCAGGGATTAGCCACAAAGAGGCACACGATCTACTTGCGCGTTCGCGCAAGTAGATCGTGTGCCTCTTTGTGGCTGGTTCTTACTTTTTCGCGCGGGCGGCCACAGTCGCGCGCTGCGACCAGCCAATGACTTCACTTGCCGTCGGCCATAAAATGTCGGCGGGAGCGGCTCGCGTGATCAATTCTTCCAGCGAACCGATAGCGACCTGCGCATTCCGGAATTCCTCAGGAGCGAACCGGTCTGCGCCGACATTTCTTGCAATTTGGAAGGCCGCACGAGCCTGAACGACCCATCCTTGGACGCCTATAGAACTGGTGGCGACCAGCGAAGAATAGTCATAGGAGCCGACCTCAACCGAAACCGTTTTACGGCGGATGTCTGTTTTGGGCGTTTGGCTTCGATAGGCAACGGCGGAGCTAGGACGATCGACCATGTAATGCGGTTCGGCTGTGATCAGAATTCCGAATTGGCCGAATCGCGTTGTGGCGGTGAACTGACCCTTGTTTCCGTTGATCTGCACCTCACCGAGGTTGTCGAAGATTCCTTCCGGCGAAACAGCCCATACAACATATGTATTGAGAGCGGGGCCAAGGCTTTTCGGTTGGGCGATGCGGTCGATTTCAATTTTGATTTGAGTCACGTTGCCGTCGCGCTTCAGCTCGCTCCGGCCGGCCGGCGTGAGCACTATTTTGACGTCGTTCGCGAGCGGAACCGCGACGATATCGAGATCGACCGCGCTGACTGCCAGCACTAAAAATAACGCAGCAATCGTCATGGAGATGGATATTTGCTGATCGGTGAAAACGAAATCTTAAGCGTTTCCTTATCGACGCGCAAAGCAACCGGATGCTTTAGAGAATCGATTGTGACATACACCACAACCGAACTCCCTTTTCCGTTCGAATCCGTCACCCGCGCATCGTGCATGCCTTTAGTGTAGTAACCGTCCTTACCCCAGTCCTGCAAAAAATCCTTCGTCGTGTAGCGAGCATCGGCATCCCAATTTTGATACGCGGCCTCGTACTGCCCGTTTTGTATGGCTTCGATGAACAACCGGACGCGTCTCTCCTCACGAAAATTAGCGAATTTATAAGCGACTCCGCCAATGAAGATCAGAACCAAGCCAATCGTCAGCGGCACTTTTAGCGCTGCCTTCCACGACCGCGACTTTTTGGGAAGCTCGTGCTCGCCATAAATCAAGCTGCCAATAAGCTTCTCAGCCATACGCTTCAATTGTAGCGCGGGTTCAGCCGTTACCTCGTCATGGGTGCGAATATTTCCTTCTGTCCCCAAGATTCGGTAGTGACTCAGTTTCAAAATTGCGGGGTTTCCCAACTGTAGCGGCGCTCTATGAGCGCCGACGGTGCAGCAGTTTAGACATCGCCGGCGGTCATTTCTTGAGGCTGCGCGCTGCCGCGCTTGCGCTTCGCGGACCGCCGCTACAGATGAAACGGAGTCACCACCCAAGATTCTCCAGGATTCCAAATTTCAGGACCCGACCATATACTGAACGGTACACACCTGGAAGGACTCCAATTCACGATTCCATACGAACGGGGAGAGCTGCAAGTGACGAGGTAGAGCATGATAGCGTTGACCGCTTTTCTGTTTTTCCTTTTGCAATCGAGTAAGGGCTCTATTGAAGGCGCCGTCGTAAACAGCGCCACGAATAAACCTATTGCCGGTGCGCAGGTGCAAGCGACACGGATGCCGGGCGGAATGGGAACAACTGGAACTGTTGCAACGGCGCTAGTGGGTGGGGTCATTACTGCCGCGCCGCCGGCTGGGACGATCGTGCGTCAAGGCGAAGGCGCGGCGCCCGTACAAATACCACCGGCAACAACTGATGCGAACGGTCATTTTGTTTTTTCGGATCTGGAACCAGGCACTTATTTTCTGCGCGCCTTTGCAGACGGCTATGCCCGCCAGGAGTTCAACCCGCGTCCCGGCGGTACGAACTCTATGACCGTGCAGGTCACATTGGCGGCAGGCACAGTGTTGAAAGATACCGTATTTCGTCTCGTCCCAGGCGGCACAGTGAGCGGCCGAGTCACAGGTTCCGGCGGCGCGCCGCTCGTAAATCTGGAGGTGACGGTGCTACGGAACGGCTATGACCCAGATGGGCGAAAGCGGCTTCAGCAGGTGGGTGCCGCGCAGACGAATGATCTCGGAGAGTATCGACTGTTCTGGATAACGCCCGGACGTTACTACCTCAGCGTGGCTCCTTCAAACCGCCCGATGCCGGGAATTGCATTTTTTCCTGGAACGAGTTCGAACAAATATCCCCGCACTTTCTACCCCGGAGTAAGCGATGTGTCGGCTGCCGTTCTGGTCGACATTCAAGCGGCCGCGGAATTGAGCGGCATGGATTTTCGTCTCGTCGAGCAGCCGACTTACCGCGTGCGTGGCCGAATCGTCGATTCAACAACCGGCCAAGCGCCGCGTGGCGTTTCGATCGGGATCGTACCGCGTGACCCAATCGGGAATGCAGGAATGTCCATGTTCAGCACTCCATACAATGCTGCGGATGGCAGTTTCGAGTTACGCGATATTCCTTCGGGCGAATACATCATCCGGGCCCAACTGCAATTCAATGGGCGGTTCGAGCCAGGTCAACCCCGTCCAATTCCTCCAATTGCCACTGCTTCCGTTGATGTGCGCGGCGGCGATGTTGACGGTGTCGTTGTCGCGTTCGAGCCCCCAGTGTCGGTTTCTGGACGAATCACAGTCGACGGCAAAGCTTTACCGGCCGGTATGCGCGCAAATGTTTCGCTCCGTCCGTTTGTTCTCAACTCTCCCATCGGATTACCGCCCCGCCAGCCACAATGGAATCCGGATGGGAGTTTCAGAATTGATCAGGTTCCTCCCGGCGAGTATCGCGTCGATGCCTGCTGCGTCGGCGGCCAGAATATATACGTCAAAGAAATCCGGCTCGGTTCAGTGGACCTTTTGAGTCATCCGTTGGTCGTGTCGGGTCCGATTGCTGACAGTCTGGAGGTCGTGTTTGGAGAAGGAGCGGGCGAGATTAGCGGTACGGTTCGAGCAGATTCTCAAAAGACGCCGGCGAAGGTTTCCGTAGTACTCATTCCCGATCAACGTGAACGTCGTGACCTGTACAAATTCACAATGAGCGATGCCGCTGGCCATTTCATATTTCGAACCGTGGCGCCTGGTTCGTACAAGGTGTTTGCAGGGGCAGATATTGAGCAAAATTCCTGGTTCGACCGAGACGTGCTGCGCAATTACGAGCAATCCGGCACGCCGGCTAAGGTTTCAGATTTCGGCAATACCACTTTGGATGTGAATTTAATCACGAAGTAACGTCGAGTATGAAAACCCTGACACTTGGTATAGTCCTGCTTCTGCAGGCCTCGCCATTGACAGTTCAGCAGCAACAGGATCAAAGGGCTTCCATCGAAGGAGTCGTGCTGCGCATCGGAACAGATGTTTAGCTGTATTATACGTACGTTGTTAATCAGGACAGAAGGGCCCGCTGCTCGGCCGTTCCTCGTTGCGCCTAAGTCAGCAGAAATGCCGACGTTGAGACGGCAATCGGACACATCTCAAACCGGTAAGTGCGCTGCGGAGCAGGAAACGATTTTTTAAGCAGACTAGGTGATCTCCTCCGAGAGTCTCTTCGCGTACGGGGTTACACCGCGGTGCCACAGCGATAGCTGCAGGCTGCGGCAGATTTGCCGAGCGCCTTGGCGGCCGTCTGCCCACCTACGAACCCTCTCCTGTGGAACGGAGGGGGCTCGTGATTTTCCTGAAACCGGTTTCAGTATTTCTTTAACTCGTTGTAAGCGGTTTGGATGTTGCCTTTGATGCCGCCGAAAAGAGGAGCTGGTGGACCATAGCCTGAGTATTTGGCGGGAGGTCTCCACTCCGTCGCGGCCTGATCGATGGTCTTACCGGCCTTCATTTCGCTCTGCACCCAGGTGATAAAGTCATTATTGAAGTCGGCGTATTCCTTGAGATCCGCCGGCTTCATCAGCGTGCTGTGGCCCGTAATAATCGTGTCGATGTTCTTGACGGTGTTGTAGGCTTTCTCCAGCGTCTTGCCGTAGTCGACGGCGCTGCCGCCGCTCATCACGTCGATCAGAGGCGCGTTCTTGCCGGCAAACATGTCACCGGCGTGCATCACCCGTAACGCCGGGAACACGACCCATGCGTCGCCGCCCGTGTGGCCACGGCCGAAGTAAAACAACTCGATCTGGTCCTTGCCGGAGCCGACATTCATCTTATCTTTGAAGGTTTTCTTCGGCAGGAACTTCGCCTTATCACCTTTGAAGGCGTCCTGCTTTTCCATATTCGCCTTGGTGACCTCTTGAGCAATGACTTCAACATTGGCAGGGAAGGCTTCATTGCTGCCGACGTGATCGGGGTGACTATGGGTGTTGATAATTGTAGTTACCGGCTTGTCGGTGACGGTTTTGATCTTATCGAGGATCGGCTGCCCCCAGCCCGCAAGCTTCGTGTCCACTACCACAACACCGCGGTCTGTAATCAAGGCAGCTGTGTTTCCACCGCCTCCAGTGATCATGTAAAGGTTGTCTCGAACCTTTTCGATCTGGGCAACATTCGGCCCACGCTGCCCTCCCGGCGCCTGAGAGGCCACAATCGCCATCGAAAGCACGCCGATGGCAAGAAGCGCAATTAACAATGTAGCTCGTTTCATGACATACCTCCCAAAGACGTGTTTTGAATTCCGAACTCGCACGAATTTTATCAAACGACACAAAAAGGCACAAAACGCAACCCATAAAACGCATAAAAGTTTCTTCTTTTTGTGCCTTTTGGGGTCCTCATTGTGCTTTTTGTGGTTCGTTTTTATTTTCCTTAGCCTTTTTGGGGACCGCCCGTTTAGTCCGAGTGGACGATTTGGGCGAGTACTGGAACCGCGTGGCAATGTCCGTATAGTCCGCCCCCCATTTCTGAAGCTTCCGCACAACGTCGGGACTTACTCCGGCTGCCATGAATGCCGGCGCCGTCTCCCATACGTTTCCGCCGGAAATGCCTCCGAGGCTTGACGGTGGAGCGTAGCTATTCTCCGACAAGCCAACTCTGAAGTATCGAGCGACGGGATATTGCTGATTCTTATCCAGCCACGCCGCCAGCAGGGATTCGGTGATTGCACGCTTCGCTTCGCGGGAAAGTGGTTGGAAGATCGGAGCCCATTCCTCGCTCACCATGATGGTCGGATCGACGGTCTGGTTGGGACGCCATCCTTGCGTTAAGTCTTGTGGTCCAATGCGCGGGTCGGTCGATTGCAGCGCTTTGATCACAGTCACCAGCAGTCTTGCAGGTTCAGGGCTTCGGGTCTCCCGATAAAGATCCTGAAATCCACCAATCACGTAGAGCCAGTCCACAGGTGAGCGGTCGCGATGGCGATGATTGCCGCTATTCAGCAACACCTGCAGCGCATACCACGATGCGTTGAAGTATTCATTGGTCAACGCGCTGCCGCCCATTCCCGAGGGTCCGTTAGGAATGTTGACAGCAGCGGGAGCCGTCGCCGCTGGAATCGTGTTGAACCAGCTCCTGGGTTCTCCACTTTCCCCAAAGAGTTCGCGTCCTCGTCCCTCGAGGCCAAATTCTTGAGTCATCTCCCAGGTCTTGACGAGCTGCCAGAGCTCGGTGGAATACGCCTTTGTTGCCAAATCGGGCGTCCAAGTCACCCCGCGCTCGACGTACGGCTTGAGAAGCGCGGTCCGAGCGTTCCGCCATTTGTCGAAGGCGGCAACAATGCGACCGGACGAGATCATCGCTGAGAGATCGTGCGACGCCAACATGCCGCGCAACGATTGTTTGGATCCACCGGCGCGCACATTCCTGCCCGCGTACGAGGGACCATCGACGGAGCCGTACAACTCCGCGAATTCACTATTCTGAAACGCTGTGCCCCACGCGTCCAGAGGATGAACGCGCGGAAGCCAGTGATTCCAGTCCGGAAGTTGCAACGAAATCGGGACCTCGCGCACATTCAAGTTTCCATCGGGGCGAAAAGCATTGATCGAGATTGCTGTTACAAGCGCGCTCCAGTCTGGTGCGCCAGCAACCTCCTCTGCGGACCGTCCTCCTCGACCACCGTTCGGCGAGAAGATGAAAGCAAGCGTGGCGCTGTCGTTGTCGAGCACCCACGCGAGTCCCGCTCCGGCAGCCCAGTTGGCGATAGGCTGAGCATCCAAACCGGGTCCCGGCTGATAGGGCGGATTCCACGGACGCCCTGGGCTCGCGAATGGCAGCGCGCGGATGTAGCTTGCGATCTGCTGTCCCTCGAGATCCGAAAGCCCGTGAAACCGGGATCTAGCCGCAATCGAAGCGTTGGAATAGCCAAAATATTTGAGATCACGACCATCGTAGGCGTGACAGTCCGCACAATGGGCTCGAATCTGTGGGGAGTTCGGAAAAGCGCTGGCCTTCAGTTGGGCGTTGAACCAAAGCTCTTTCCCAGCGCGTAGGGAATCGGAGTCGCGCAACGGAGGTGTCCATGTGTTGGCATGTTCCTCGGCGAATGCGTTTCCCCCCAGAACCTTGCTGGAATCGGCTTTGAGAAAGTTGAAGGCCACGACTCGAAAGCCGCTCGCAGTACCGTCAGTACCGTTGAAACGGAACCGGATGGTATTGGCCCCCTCAACGACGAGGTCAGCCGGGAGCAGCAGCGTCACTTTGAGGGTTGTGAAACCCCCTCCTATTCCGCCATAGCTCTTGCCGGGCTCAGCGACGGCAACCGTGCCGTTATTTAATGAGAACCATACGCTCTGGTTGACTTGCACGCTCACCATGTCGGCATAGCTCAGACCATGGATCTGCATCCACAAAGAGCTGACGTCGTGGGCAGACCGCGGGGGGACTTCGACCGTAACACTCGCTGTTGTGCCGCTCTCGCCGACAACCTCGACTGGAAGAGTCACGGCAGCCAAGACGGTTGCGGTATGTGCGAAGGAGGAACAGAAACCAGCCACTACTAAGGTCGTGAAAAAGTGTCGAAGACTCATTTTGCCGTTGCCAGTATATACCCTGAGCGCCCCCTGCCGCCTTTCTTGCGCTTTGCACAGAGAGTCGAGTATAGCCACTGTAGCGGCGGTCATAGACCGCCGGCGATCTCGCAAATTGCTGTATTGTCGGCGGTCATAGACCGCCGCGAGACAGCACGACATCGTGCACTTTTTGTGCAAAGACCCTTTCTTGAGGCTTCGCCCTGCCGGGCTCGCGCTTCGTGCGGCGGCTCCCCCCCTCACGAGGGGGAGAGTAGGGGGTAGATCCACTGCGGCCTTGTCTTACTCGAACCATTCCGGCAAACCCGTCGCGCTGAAGCGCGGGTTGCTTTGGATGAGTTGCCGTTTGCGCAGCAATCGTGGCAGGTTTTTGCCAACGTACCACAGCGCTGGAATCGAGGACCATTCGCGGGCGAGGACATAGCCGATGACGGCGAGATCGCGCCTGGTGATTTTCCAAAAATCGCGGCGATAGAGATCTCCGGTCATATTGTTGATGCGGAGCAGGAAACGATTTTTGACGGAGTGGTAGTTGATCTCTTTCGGTAGCTCTGTTCGCCGCTCCGGGGTTACACGGCGGCGGTGCAGCGCCACGGCAGCGGGTACATAGATGGAGGTCCAACCAAGCAGCCGGCAGCGCCAGGCAAGATCGGCATCTTCGCGATAGGCGAAAAAGTCTTCATCGAAATAACGGCCGTTGATGGCCGTGTCCTCCAACGCGCGTCGACGGTAGAGAGCTGCAGCAGCACTCGGCCCAAAAATCTCGCCTGGCTCATCGAACTGGCCCGTGTCGAGTTCGCCGGCGCCTCGGTCCAGATGGCGCTGCTCGCGCCGCATGATGATGCCGGTCGAATCGATGGTCTTCCCGTCCATACGCAGCAGTTTTCCGCTGGCCGACGCTGCGTCAGGCCGTGCATCCAGAGCGCGTACCAGCTCTTCAATAAATAGCGGCCTCAAGATTGTGTCCGGATTCAAACACAAAACGTACTCGGATGGAAATTGCTGGGCAAGATCATTATGCGCTTTGCAGAAACCCACATTAACGGGCGAGTGGACGAGGTAATCGACTTCAAAAGGTTCGATGGCTTTCAATGTTTCATCGACAGAGGCGTTATCAAAGATGTGAATTCGATAATTAGGAAAGGTCTGGGCACGGATGCTTTCAAGGCATGCTCGAATGTCATCCGCACTGTTGAAGGTGACGATGTTAACCGCGACCTTCGGCGTCACCATTCCTTCAGCACCCCGATGAATGCTTTCGCGTAGGCCCCCGCTTGATGTGGGCGGCCGATCATTCGTCCAAGCGCTCCGACGGCAGCCGACGCTCGGACGAGAGCAGCGTCGATCGGACCGAGGTGCTTTCGCGCATAGAAGATTTGATTGCGGTAATACGCCCGCAGGAAATCTCCGTTACCGAGCGCTTCCGTACTATACCCTCCCGTATGGATGAACTCGGCAGCGGGTACAAAATAAACCTGCCAGCCGCAACATTTCAGGCGATGGCAGTAGTCCACGTCTTCGTACCATGCGGGATGAAAATGTTCGTCAAAGCCACCGGTCTGTTCGTATGCCTGCCGCCGAATCATAATGGCGGCGGCGGCAACCTGGTCGACCTGAGCGGGCCCCGACCGCAGCGCCGCGATCGTCAAAGGCTGAACCCCGAGGTTCTCGAGAATGAGCGAGCGCGTCGTGGGGAAGGGCCTCGGCAGGTATTTCTCGCCGACGTATCCTCCGGCCGCGCCCGCGCGTGGATACTGCCCCATGAATTCTTCAAGAAGCTGAATGGCGCCCGGTAGAACTTGAATGTCAGGATTGATAATCAGAACATACGGCGTCGATGTCCATCTGAAGGCTTGGTTCACACCGCCCGCAAATCCGCGGTTCTCGCTAAGCCTGATCAAATTCACGCGGTCGCTAAACTCGAGCTTGCAGCCCATCGAAAAGTCTCGAGAGGCATTATCGATCACGAGGATTTTGACACTCGTGGTTGTGGCTATGACCGACTCGATACACGTCCTGAGCAAGTCTCCTGAATTCCAATTGACGATCGCTACCGTACTACTCATGTTTCATCGCAAACACCAGCATGATGTCCAATGGATTCATTCGGAACGTCAGCCGGGAAATTCCGTTGGTAGGAGGCATCCAAGGCAGGAATCGCGAAAGGCGGTTCATAACCAGATTCAAGCTTGCATACTTGCCGATGCTCATGACTTCCCGTGTCTCGAGACGGTGCGCGGAGAGCAATCGCGCAATGGTTTTGGGATCGAAGAAAAAGTAGTGTTCAGGGATGAACTGCCGCCAGCGAGCCCGGAAAACTTTAAAAGGCAGCGAATCGATATTCGGTGTTTCTATGACAAGCAGACCGCCCGGCCGCATTCTGGCGGCTGCAGCCCGAATGAAGCTCCGCGGCGAATCCACATGCTCGACGACATGAAAACTTGCGACGACATCGAAATCGGCCCACGGCACACGCTCGATAATGTCCTGATGTACTGGAGCAATCTCGCGCGATGAGGCCGCCAATTCCGGATTCGGCTCCACACCATAGATGTCGAACCACTCTCGTGCGATCGACAGAAAATCTCCTCGCGCACAGCCCGCCTCGAGTAATTTTCCTGAAGGTTTGAATTTCCGGATGAGATCCAGCCTCCACTTTGCGTTCAACCGCGCGAGCCGGCGTTCTTCTTCCATTGGAAGACTGCAAAAACAACAGTTCGCGTCTCGGACTCGGGCCGTTGTCGTTTCTGCCGATTCTCTTCCAAAGGTGAGGTCGGATTTCCTGTTGCCTACATATCGAAATCCACAGTCGGTGCATTCCACTAACGGTCCATCGAGGCCTTTCGACTCCAGGACGAACCGCGGCTTCTCCGCTCCGCACACATCACAAGCAACGTATGGCTTCGAGTTTTCCATGCAGCCTTAATTCCGGCTGTCGGTGTCGTTGTTCATTATGGTGGCCAATTACGTCAATGCCACAAAATTATCGGCATAATTGGCCACCGGCTGACTAGAGAGCTAGCACCACGAAAACCGCATAAGCAACGCCCGCGACAGTTTCCCAAAATCCGCCTTCAATCTCGAACAATTCTTCATTTCTCAACGTCTCCATCTTTCTTTCTCCCGTGTGAATTTGTTGGGCCGGGATTGAAAGGTGTCTGAGAACGTCGAGGGCCATTAGGAAGGTGAAGAAACGAAAGGGAATTTGCGAGAAGTACGATGGTGTTTGTCGCGATCAACGGGATTTTTTTAATCGCGAAAGATCAGGACTTCAAATCGGCGAGCCCATGACAAGATGCTCGAACAATTTTTCGTACGCGTCCGTTGTGGCATCCCAAGAGTAGCAGCTCTTCGCGCGCTCCCATGCTTTGAAGCGTAAGCGTTCTACCAGTACGTCATCCGCGAGAGTGAGCTGAATCTTGCCAGCCAGGTCGCGGGAGTCGCAGAAGAAGAAACCACAATCGCCGAGTACCTCGCGGTGTTCCGGAGTGTCTTTCGCGATGACGCAGTTTCTCGTACCCATTGCTTCGATCAACGCAGGATGCGTTCCTCCGACCTCGGTCGCCTGGATGTACGCATAAGCATGCGACTGAAGCTCGCGGTAACCGGTGCCATAGATCGCACCGGTAAAAAGGATCCGCGGATCGCGGGTGGATTTGAGCCGCTCGATATAGGCGCGGGCATAAGGCGCATCGCCTACAATGAGGAGTTTCTTGTCGGCCGCCACCTGCTCAAAGGCTTCAATTACAACATGCGCATTGTTTTCGGGTTCCAGGCGGCTCACATAAAGAAAGTAGCCACGAGATCGAACTCCGAGCCGGTCCAATGTGTCCGTTGTCTCTGTTCGGTCACAGTTGCATCCGTAGGCAATCATCGCCGATCGCCTGCGGTATGTTTTCCAATAGTAGTCTCGAATGACCCCCGCGTCGGTCACGATGACATTGGGAATCATCGTCGCAAGATATTCAGAAACCCGATAGTAGGTTCGACCCGCAAGTCCCCACTTCTTGCGCAGACGTTCGATTCCATCGACGTTTAGCGCTACCGGCGTTCGGAACAGGCGCGGAACAATCGTGAAAAGAGCATTAGCGGCATTGCACACCAGCAGACAGTCGAATCGGTGGGGCAGCGCATGAAAAACTGAGAGAAATGTGTGCACCACAGTATCGAGGTGCTTTGTTCCGATAGTCGGAAGGATGGCCAGCTTTACGCCATTGAATGTCTTCTCGCGGTGATGGATGTTTTTGGAACGCCCGTACACCGTCACATCGTGTCCGCGCGCGGACAGCCGCACGGATAATTCTTCGGCGAATGTCTCAAACCCGCCGTAATTCGCAGGAATGCCGCGGGTTCCAAGAATAGCCAATTTCATCGCGCCAGGATTATAGACTATGCTCAGGATGCGCAACTCCCCTCCTAAGTTAGGAGGGGTGGCTTCGCGAATGAAGTGAGCGAAGCCGGGGTGGTTCCAAAATGGGAACCACCCCGCCCTCGCTTGCGCTCGGATCCCCCTCCTAACTTAGGAGGGGAGTTGCCACAGCCAACTCAATGCGCGAGATCCTCTCACATTTGACCCAGCAGCTTCCCGAAGCCATCGCGTTCCTTGAAAAAATGGTTTCCTTAGAGTCACCAAGCTTCGACAAACCGCTGGTCGATGACTTTGTCCGTATTGTTGGTGCGCGATTTGCCGGCATGGGTGCGGAAGTCGAGTTTGTGAGCGCTGAAAAATTTGGCGATAACTTGATCGCACGATTTCCCGGCCGTTCCTCCGAACGCGTTCTGTTGCTGGGACACACGGATACGGTCTGGCCCGCAGGCGAGATCGCAAGACGGCCCTTCAAGATAGCCGGCGGACGAGCGTTCGGGCCCGGCGTTTTCGACATGAAAGCGGGAATTCTTCTTATCAGTATGGCCATTGCTGCGCTGCAGAAGGCGAACGGAGGCCTTCCGAAAACCGTCACAGTTTTACTGGTCAGCGACGAAGAAGTGGGCAGTACCTCTTCGCGCGCTGTAACCGAGACCGAGGCGAGCCCATGCCGGGCGGTATTTGTGCTCGAACCGTCGCTTCCGGGTGGCGCGTTGAAGACGGCGCGCAAAGGTGTCGGCAGATTTACGCTGAAGGTTATCGGAAGGGCCGCGCACGCGGGCATCGATCCGGAAAATGGGATCAATGCCATCGAAGAAATTTCCCACCAAATTCTAAAGCTTCAAAAAATGACGGATGCGGCGCGAGGTACGATTGTCACAGTCGGTGTGGTCCAAGGCGGTATACGGTCTAATGTAGTGCCCGCGGAAGCGGCCGCTGAAATCGATATCCGGATTTCATCGATGGAAGAAGCCGAGCGGATGACGAAAACAATCAAAGCGCTCTCCGCGGAACTGTCAGGTGCGCGGTTAGAAGTTCGTGGATCCATTACCAGGCCTCCCATGGAGCGCACCGCAGAGACGGAGCGCCTTTTCCGGGTAGCACAGAAGGTTGCATCAAGCCTCGGCATCGCGTTGACGGAGGGCTCCACGGGCGGCGCCTCCGACGGAAATTTCACGTCGGCTCTCGGCATTCCAACTCTCGACGGTCTTGGCGCAATCGGTGGCGGCGCGCATGCAATTGATGAATGGGTAGATATTCAATCGCTGCCGCAACGCGCAGCGCTTCTCGCCGGGCTGATCACAGAACGTCTTTGACAGATTTGCGCGTAGATATCTAGAATGAAGTGTTGATTCGCGACTGCGAGAGTCGACAGAGGGCACCTTCAGTAGTGAAGGTGCATTTTTATTTCGCATGAAATCGGTTTTTTACGTTGAGGAAGACTTCGTTGCCAGTCTTCTGAAACAGTACTTTGTTGGGAACGGCACAACGGTTTTTTTGAATCGGTCGACCAACGGCAATATCGGCGAACAGATCGCAATGGACTCCACTGATCTGTTCTTCGCTCAATCCGAAGATCCCGAACGGCTTTCCAAAGTTCTCGATACCATCCGCCAAAAAGGCCGGCAGGTTCCCACCCTGGTGCTGACCTCACAGTCCGAGCGCATTCCGGAAAAATACAAATCCTTTGCGCATTTTGTTTCGCTGCCCGAGTTATTGGAGTCGAACTTCCGATGGCACGTACGTCTCGCCAAGACGATGCGGCGTGTAGAAGAAGTGAAGACTCAGTTCGACGGCGCTGAATCGGTCCTGATATTGCTTCAGGACGATCCTGATCCCGATGCAATCGCGAGCGGATTGGCATTGCGCCAGGTGCTAGGACGCAATAAACAAACTACTCCGCTAGGTTCCTTCGGCCGTGTCACTCGTCCTGAAAATACGACGATGGTCCGATTGCTCGAGATCGAAATCGAGAAGGTGACGAAGCACGCTTTGAAAAATTTCGATCGGATTGCTGTCGTGGATTTGCAGCCACCGCATCTCGCCAACCCGCCTGAGGAAGTCGATCTTGTCATCGATCATCATCCTGAACAGTTCAACTACAAAAGCCACATCAAGGATATTCGGCCCGGCTACGGAGCCACCTCCACAATTCTGCTCGAATATCTTCTGTGTGCGAATAGCGCGATCGGGACGCGCCTTGCGACAGCGATGCTGTACGGCATCAAAAGCGATACGTTCGCGCTTTCACGTGAAGTGAACGAATGGGATGTGGAAGCGTTTTCCTATTTGTACCCTCTCGCCAATCAAAACTTGATGCGCCGCATCGAACGGCCGGAATTGCCCCCGGCCGCTTTGGATGCACTGAGCCTTGCCTTGAAGAATCGCCGGGTCATTGACAAGGTCGCGTTCGTGCATCTCGGTCGCGTCGAGCGCGACGATCTGATTCCTCAGATGGCGGATTTCAGCCTGTCTTTCGAAGGCATCGAATGGGCATTGGTGAGCGGCGTTTTCGAAGCGAATTACATCATATCTGTCCGTAACGTCGGATACGTGCGCGCCGCCGGGCGCGTCCTGAAAGAGGCGTTCGGCGATATCGGTTCGGCCGGAGGCCACGCCTCGATGGCAAAGGCCATCATCCCGATGACCGAGTTCCATCATCGATGGGCCATCGATCCCCGGAATACCCGCCAAATCGACCGCAAAGTCCAACAGCTCTTCCTTAAAGCGTTGCACAGCGCAAAGTGAATTGAGAGCCGTCATTCAACGCGTTTCCGCTGCACGGGTCCTGATCAACGAAAAGGAATATTCGCGAATCGGCCGAGGCCTTTTAGTGCTGGTCGGCGTTGAAAAAGAGGACACGAATGAAGATGCCGAAGCTCTGGCGCGCCGGATCGTTGAATTGCGGATTTTTGAAGATGAAGCAGGGAAGATGAATCGATCGATCTCCGACATCGGCGGGGAAATACTGGCAGTTTCTCAATTCACCCTGCTTGGCGATTGCCGCAGAGGACGGCGTCCTTCGTTTGATCCGGCAGCTCCTCCGGACATTGCTCGACCACTGTACGAAAGATTCGTTAACGAAGTAGACGCGCTTGGAGTAGCGGTAGAGACGGGGGTGTTCCAGGCAATGATGAACATCGAGCTAACGAATCAAGGGCCGGTTACTTTCATCTTGGACAGCGGGAAACGATTTTGAAGCGTCTCTTGAGGTAGCAGAAGGACAGGCACGCGGCCGAGAGCCGCGATGTGATCGATGAAGAGGCTGACCGAAGCGGCGTTCGCCAACAGGTAATTTGAGACCGTCCACCGGCAGAGCCGGGCAAACGGTTGTAACGAACTTACGAGCCACCCTCGAACCGACTCATCATCACGCAAAGGAGCCGGCGAGGCAAAAGCCCAGGACGATAGATTTAATGTCTCCAACGCGGCCGAGACATCGCTCGCAGTACTAATCAAGACCGGGTCATCCTTTACGGTTGGCGAATACCAGAACGGCTTTGATGGCGCCTCGGCTTGGGGTAGATCTTCACGTGACACGGCAAGCGCGGTGATGGAGCGTCCTTCGATTAATCCCCTGAGCTGCTCGAATCGCGACCATCCTGTCTCATCGGTCGTGATCGCCGGTGTTGTGCCAGCCATCGTCTGTTCCCACCGAGACCCGAATTTCAGCGCCGATTCCACCGCTGCTCCGAACGGAACCGATCCCGACGAGACCAGCGCCGATAACAGTGCAGTGCCAATGACGTGAAATCGCAGCGGAACGTCCGCGGCACGGTGGCCGACCCAATCCAACAACGCGGATTGGAAGACCAGGTTTTCCACAAGCCTTGCGGGAATCCGGAAATAATCGTAAGGCTTGCCGAATTGCCTTTTCGTCTCCAGAACCGCGGCGGCCGACAGGTTGCCCTCTTTAAGCCATGTATCGCGAACGGCTGCAATCGTGGTGTCGAAATAATGATCGCGATTGTGAAGAGTATGGAATGTAAAAATATCCCAGCCCGTAATTTTAGCAGCGCACAGCATGCGGTGGCGGATCGTCACAAGCGCGTCGATTTCATTCAACCACCCCATCGCGACACTCTCGCCAGGCATGAAGTTGTAGAGAGCGGGAACCATGATGGTGGCGGGACGCGCGGGGCCGGTGCCGTTACTGAATCGATGGAGCCTGCGAAGCGCGGAGGCCTTCCAGCGAAACCCGTTACGTGAAGGCATTGGGACGGGGTACGTCCGTGTCTTCCACGCATGATCTGGTTTGCAGCCTCCGATTAGCATAAAATGCCCGCCAATATTGAGCAATTTACAAGCCAAGCCGGCCGCAATCCAAGAACGACGCGGATTCTAAGGAACAGATAGCCTTTTGGGAAACATTTTGTTACGTATTTTGAGGGGTTATTTCCCAAAGCCGGTGTGCTCGAACTAGAAAGTTGATACGCTGTCGCCGCGCTTTTTAGGAGCGCATATGATATGAAGCCCCTTCAAGATCTATTTGTTATCGACCTTTCCCGTATCCTGTCGGGACCCATCTGCACCATGCTTCTGGCCGATATGGGAGCCGAAGTGATCAAGGTCGAGCCACCGCCTTCAGGTGATGACAGCCGGCAGTGGGGACCGCCATTTATTGGCGGAATCAGTAGCTATTTTTTGTCAGTCAACCGAAATAAGAAAAGTTTGGGCCTTAATCTGAAGACCGATGAAGGCCGACGTATCTTATGGAAGCTGATCGAGCGGGCCGATGTCCTGATTGAAAACTTCCGGCCTGGCGTCCTAGACAAGTTGGGCTTCGGATACAACGCCGCCGGCAAGGTGAACCCGCGTCTCGTCTATTGTTCGATATCCGGTTTCGGCCATACCGGTCCTTACCGGGACCGTCCCGGCTATGATGTTATCGCCCAAGGAGAGTCCGGCATCATGGACCTGACCGGATATCCGGATGGGCCTCCGGCGAAATTAGGAGCATCACTCGCCGACGTTGTCGCCGGCCTATATTCGCTTAACGGTATTCTTCTGGCGCTGCTGGCGCGTCATAAAACTGGCAGAGGGCAGCATGTGGATGTCAGCCTGTTGGACGGCATGGTTTCCACGCTGACGTATCAGGCACTGATATATCTTTCGACCGGGCGATCGCCCCAACGTCTGGGTACTCGACATCCATCGATCGTGCCGTACGAATGTTTTAAAGCTCGGGACGGCTTCGTCAACATCGCGGTAACGAATCAGAAGCAGTGGCAGAATTTCTGCCGGGTGTTGGGTTTCGCTGAACTCGCCACCGATTCTCGGTTCGAAACAATGAAAGCCCGGCTCACACATTACGGCGAACTGAGACCCGTAATTGATCGCGTGATTTCGAAAATGACTCGGGCCGAAGCTATTGCCCGAATGTCGGAAGTCGGCATTCCCGCCGGCCCGATAAATACAGTAGGCGAAATCCTGGAAGATCCGCAAATTCACGCGCGCGAAATGGTCCTCGAGCTAACGCATCCCGAATATGGGCCTTTCAAGACGTTGGGTATTCCCATCAAGTTATCGGACACGCCAGGGGTTGTGGACCAGGCGCCACCTCTCTTCGGCGAACACAATCGCGAGGTGTTGTCGAGACTAGGATATAGCGATGACGAAATTCGTAAGCTTGCTGAAGCTGGGGTCATTAGTTGATCCAATCCCCTCCTCGCGGACACTGTTGCAAAACTCGCTTTCGCAGGGTGCTTGTAATGTCAAATGTGGGATGTCCAATGAACGATGTCAAATTTAGTTGTCTAATTACCCAAT
>QHWY01000213.1 GCA_003223875.1 Acidobacteriota bacterium
CGTGTTTATACGGATTTGCTTGCGACCGCGATCTTCGAAGATCGCCGCTGCCTATCCACTCTGGATTGCGATCTGACGATCCTCAGCCAATTCTATGAATGGGAGCGCGCAGTCGATGAACTTGCGCGAGCTCACGGTCCGGCTCTGCACCGGTTGGAGGCGAAATATACCAGTCCGCATTGCATTTGAAGGTCAACATTCCCCTCCTCGCAGAGGAGGGGTGGATGCGCCGAAGGCGCAGCCGGGGTGGTCGCATCGGCGAAATGCTTCGGCCGAACTGACCACTCCGGCGCTTCGCGCCTCCCCTCCTCTGCGAGGCTTTGCACAAAAAATCCTGGGCGGTCATAGACCGCCCTACAGCTTGGGGTGCGCAACTGTAGGGGCGCTCTATGAGCGCCCGCGATGTATTTTTTGTGCAAAGCCCCTCCTCTGCGAGGAGGGGAATGCAATCCCTACGGCCTCACGCCGGCTTTTTTGAAGTCGCCGCCCTTCATAAATGTCATCGCCGACAGGTCGAGATGGCGCTGAAGAGCCGCGCGGATTTCTTGATTTGTTAGAGCCTGAACCTTCTTTGTAAGATTCGCGTCCCATGCCATGGTGCGGCTGTAGTGCAATTGGCCGGAAACGCGGCTGACCAGTTCACGATCCTGCGCGCGGCTGACCTCCTGTGCCTGAAGCCAGCTGGCCTTCGCAGCGGAGATTTCGGCGTCGCTGAAGCCATCTTTCAAGATTTTTGACATCTCGTCACGAAAAGCCGCTTCGACTTTGGGAGTGTTTTCGGGAGCGGAGATTGCTGTTGCCAGGAAGGAGCCGTTGTCTTCTTCCGGAGCGACGGAGAAAGACGAACCGACGCCATAACTGAGACCTTCCTTCCCGCGGATACGCTGAAACAAGCGCGAATTGATACCTTGCCCCATGATGTAATTTGCCAGAACCAGCGCGGGATAGTCCGGATCTGTGTCCCGAATGTTGATGCGCAAGCCGGCCATAAAGTAAGCGTTCGCTTTGTCGGGCGTCTCGAATGACTGATTCCGCGGCTCGATCTTCCGGAACGGAGTCTTCACTTGCGCGTATGGCTTCGGACTTTTCCAGGATCCGAACTGTGTGGACACGACCTTCTGGGCATCTTCCGAATCGAAGTCGCCCACGATCGCGGCTTCACCGTTGGACGCGCCGTAGAAATCCGCGTGGAACTTCTTCAGTTGATCGAGTGTGATGGATCGCAGCTCTTCGATCTGCTCATCGAATGTCGGCACGTATCGAACATCTCCCTTCGGATAGGGATTCATGTGCCTCGAATACGCCTGCGATGCGATGGCGGCCGGTTCGCTTTTCTGATTTTCGACGGCTGCGATTTGCTGCTGGCGCAGCGACTCGAATTCAGCCGCAGGAAATGCAGGCTGCCGCACAACTTCGCCGGCCAGTTCGAGGACTTTCGGAAGATTTTCTTTCACCGTTTCAATCGTTAGTGTCACGCCCGTGGCGCCTCCGAAGACGTTCATGCGCGCTTTCAATCGGTCCAGCTCATCTTGAAGTTCCTGGCGCGTATGCTTTGCGGTTCCCCGCATCAGCATCGCACTTGTGAGTCGGCCGATGGTCGAGTAGCCCATTAGGCTCTTCTCATCCCCGAACTCCAGCCGCAGGTTCGCGAAAACGACGCTGCCGCGAGTTCCTTTCGGAACCATCGCGAGTTTCAGCGCGCCCGAAAGATTTACGTGCTGTGTGCGTCTGTCGATGTTGTCGGGCGACGGGTCAAATGCCTCACCGGATGCAACCGCGGCATCGCCTTTGTAGTCCTTGAGCATGGCCGCGAGATCCGGCGCCGCGGGAATGTCGGTGCGGTCCGGCTGAGCCGTAGGGATGAAGAGTCCGACAGTCCGGTTATCCGCTTTGAAGTAGTACTTCGCAACACGTTGAATATCATCCGCTGTGACTTTTCTCACCCTGTCGCGATTGAGGAACATCAATCGCCAGTCCCCCATGCCGAGCCATTCACTGATGCGCAGTCCCACCCGATCGGAGCTGTTCAAAAGAAGATCGAATTCCTTTAGCATTCGGGCGCGCGCGCGTTCGACCTCTTCGGAGGTGAAGGGTTTTGACCCTATTTCATCAATCGTTCGGAGCAGCGTGTCGCGCGCGTCTTCGAGCGAAGATTCTTTGCGAACAGATGCGCTGAAGAGCGCGACGCCGGGTTCCTTCAGTTGGTAGCTGTAACCGGAGATACTCGTGGCCTTGTTCGTCTCAACGAGAGCCTTGTACAGACGGCCCGACGGAGTATCGCCAAGGATTTCGGCTCCCACATCCAGCGCGGCGAAATCCGGATGCGATCCCGGCGGCAGGTGATATGCCACGACGACGCCTTGCACCTCGCCGACGCGGCGCAGAGTTACCAAACGCTCTCCGTCTTGCGTCGGTTCAACGGTGTAGCTGGTCCCAAGCACGCGTTGCGGCTTGGGAATCGGTCCGAAGTATTTGCTGATTAAGCCGAGCGTTTTGGCTTCATCGAATTTCCCGGCGACAAGAAGGACGGCGTTATCGGGTTGGTAGTAGTTCCGGTAGAACGCCTGAAGACGCTCTATCGGGACGTTCTCGATGTCGCTGCGAGCGCCGATCGTGGAATTCCCATAATTGTGCCAGAGAAACGCCGTAGACATGACGCGTTCTTCGAGCACGTTCATCGGCGAATTCTCTCCGCGTTCGAACTCGTTTCGCACAACCGTCATTTCGCTGTCGAGGTCCTTCTTGGCGACAAAAGAATTCACCATGCGGTCGGCTTCCAGATCCAGCGCCCAGTCGAGGTTGCCATCCGACGCTTGAAACGTTTCGAAGTAGTTGGTGCGATCGAACCACGTCGTCCCGTTCGGACGTGATCCGTGATCTTGAAGTTCCTTCGGAACATTGGGGTGGTTTTTCGACCCTTTAAAGAGCAAATGCTCGAGCAAGTGAGCCATTCCGGTTTCGCCGTAGTTCTCGTGCCGCGAACCCACGAGATACGTCATGTTGACGGTGATTGTCGGCTTCGATAAATCCGGGAAGAGCAAAATGCGAAGCCCATTCGTCTGGAGCCGGTATTCGGTGATGCCCTCGACCGATGTGATTTTGTCGAGTTGCCCATAGGCGGGTACAACATAGAGGAGGAGCAAGAGAATTAACTGTAGCGGCGCTCTATGAGCGCCGGCAATCCAGCATTGGAAAGATCGCCGGCGGTCATAGACCGCCGCTACAGCGAGAAGTGCACGTTTCATGGAGACCTCCGAATTCGGCTATTATAAGCGCGAAATGTTGGTGGAAGGATTCAAGACGTCGGCTGTTGCTGCGGGAATCAAGCCGGGTGGCGTGCTCGACTTAGCATTGATCTATTCGGAGCCGGCCGCCTCGGCTGCGGCAGTTTTTACGCAAAACACGTTCATTGCGGCGCCGCTAGTTGTTTCCAAGAGGCATCTAGCGGAAACGGGAGACCGCGTTAGGGCGATACTAGTGAATTCCGGAAACGCGAATGCGGCCACCGGCAAGGCTGGCATCCAGGCGGCTCGCGCCTGTGTCGACGCTCTTGCGGTTTACCTGGGGTGTCCAGCCAATGAGATTCTTGTGTCTTCCACCGGCGTGATTGGACGTCCTCTGGCTGCAGACGCAATCAAGGCTTCGATTCCGAAGCTGGTTTCGGCGTTGCATCCGGGAAATATCGAGATGCTAGCGCGCGGGATCATGACTACCGATACCGTCCCCAAGATTGCAACCGCTGAGATTGGCCGCGCACGGATTGCCGGTGTTGCGAAAGGCGCCGGAATGATTCACCCGGACATGGCGACAATGCTGTCATTTATTATGACGGATGCCGTTGTACCTAACGGCGATTTGCAGCAGTCACTCCAATATGCGGTCGAACGCTCCTTTAATTCGATTTCGGTCGATGGCGACACGTCGACGAACGATATGGTCGTCGTGCTCGCCAACGGCGCTTCCGGAATCCGCCCGGCCTCCGGCGAGTTCCGAGACAAGTTATTGGAAGTTTGCATTCAGCTTGCAACCGCCATCGTACGCGACGGTGAAGGCGCTTCGAAATTTGTAGAACTCATTATTGAAGGTGCACCGAGCGAAAAAGCAGCTCATACGATTGGCCGAGCCATTGCGCGCTCACCTCTGGTGAAGACGGCGATTTATGGAGCCGATCCCAACTGGGGACGCATCGTAGGGGCGATCGGCAATTCCGGTATCCCTTTGAAGTCGGACCGCGTGGACATCTATATCAGTGGGGTCCCAATATCGGCTGCGACGCTTGAACAGGCTCGCCAAAAACTATCGCAAAAAGAAGTTCAGATCCGCGTGGTGCTCGATTCGGGTTCGGCTTCCGCTCGCGTCTGGACCTGCGATCTTACCGAAGGTTACATACGCATTAATGCGGATTACACGACGTGAGCTGCGAGGAGGGGAATGTGCTCGCCTTACAGTTTTCGTTCTAATTCTACTCGTTATAGCGATCCTCCTCCGTCGAGTCTTGCTCGTCGTTTTTCTTGCCTTAAAGATCCTTGGACACCCGGCGGCATTGGATGCCTGGCGAGGCCCTGTGCTGCATCAAACGATCTCGCGGTTCGGCATTCCCGTTGACGTCTATGGCGGCTCAGAATCGGACTCGCCGATTCTGATCGTTCATGGCGTGAACCCAACGGGCAAAAACAGTCTCGACTTGGTCCGCATTTCCGAAGCGTTGGCGCAAGTGGGTTACGCCGTGTACGTGCCGGATTTCGCCGACATGAAAAAACAGCACCTTCGTCCCGAGGAAGCCGGCAATGTCAAAGCCGTGTTTCATTCTATTGGGCGCGATGCAGCAATTGCGTGCTTCAGTTACGGATGTGGGCCTGCTTTGGTTGCGGCAGCGGATCCGGAGATCCGTAACCGTGTCCGGTTCGCGGTCGCTTTCGGTGGGTACTATGACATTCGAGAAACATTGGAGTACGTCGTTACCGCGCCAGAAAGCCCCCTTGCATACTTGAAATGGGTCTATCTTGGAGCCAATGCGGATTTGGCCGCGGACGCGCGTGACCAACAACAGCTTCGGAAATTTGCCGAAGACCACGGCGGGGCGAGCGAAAATCTCTCGCCCGATGCGCAGTCTCTGCTTCAGATTTTCTTTGCGTCCAGTCCCGACGATTTCCGGCTTCGTCTTCGCGCCGGCCCTGAGGCTCTCCGCCGCCGTCTCGATGCGTTGTCGCCTTCGCTTCACATCAACGGTCTGCGAGCTCCCCTGATTTTGATTCACGGCATCAACGATCCCGCGATTCCCGTCCAGCAAAGTCTCGAACTGGCGAAGGCCGCGCGGGCGAACGGGCTCGCCAGTAGCCTGACACTCCTGCGCATGTACGGGCATGTCCACCCGATTCTGCCAAAACTCGGCGCTACCACTCTTTTAGCCTTCTATATCCCGGAGACATTCCGCTTCCTCGCGGTGCTGAATGAAGTCGTTGCGATTCAGTGAATTTGCTTTAAAACCGCCGCGATGGCAGCATGATTTCTGAGTTGTCCGCATGACGAAATTGCAAATTGGCGTTATCCGAATTGATTTCCACGATTCCGATGAAGAATCCAAGGACTACGTCACGTGCTTAGATCCGGAGCGACTGTCCAGAGGCTCGGGTATTCCTGCTGAGGGAATTATCGGTGTGATCCTCCGTCCGCTCGAAGCCGGTGAACGGATCACGCCGGATAATTTCGCAGCGAACACGGTGTTTGTCGACTTTATGCAAGATGTGATCGCGCGCCGCGGCCCCTATATAAAGGACCTGATCGCTGAGGCCGGGCGCGTGCGTGAGGGAACGCTGTACGTCGTAGATCAACGGACACGCGCTCCACAAGGGTCGGTCCGCGAAATTCTCACAGACGATATCTTCGGTGAATTTGATGTGAAGGACGGCAAAATCGTGCCTGGGTCGTACCGCCCGAATCCGAAGCACTACTTGCTTTCAGCGGACGGTTTCTTCCAGTTGGGGGCGCAACTAGAGGACTGTCTGTTGGACGTATTGGCCAAGATCCCCGATCCCGACGACGCTCCCGACGTCAAGAGTCCGACGACTTTCATTAACTGAGCTGCAATTCTCTCAACAGAGATCTTTCACGCTGAATGGCGCGAAAGAACAGCGACAGACTGTTCTAAAGCCGCTGCGGCAATATCGACCTGTTCGTCGGTCGTCCATCTCCCCAATGACAGCCTGACGGCGCCGAGTGCCTGATCGCGGGGAATGCCCATAGACAGGAGCACCGAAGACGGTTCCGTGCGTCCAGCGTGGCAGGCCGCGCCGGTGGAAGCAGCAATGGCCGTAGCATGGCGCAGGATCTCTTCACCGTCCAGGCCCGTCATGCTCATGTTCAGAGTATTCGGGAGACGCTCGAGGGGATGTCCGTTCAACAGCCAGCCCTGCGCGGCGAGTCTATCCTGAAAACGATCCCGCAGTTTCCGGATTCGTGGAGGGTCGCTTTCGATTTTCTCCTTCGCAAGCCGGCAGGCGACGCCGAGACCGGCGATGTAGGGTACGTTCTCCGTTCCGGCGCGCCGTCCGCGTTCCTGGCTTGCTCCGTGGATCAAGCGGTGAAACGGTGTGCCGCGGCGTACGTGCAAAGCTCCGATACTGTTCGGTCAGGTACGGGAGGATCGCCTGCGCGACTTCCGGATCAATGGGTGTTGTCCCATTGTAATCCAGGTAGATGGGAGTATCGAGTTTCACGGAGAATGCTCCAGACTACTCGCGAAAAACAGCAGCGAGGGGGCTCTCGATTTTAGGAAGAACTTCGGATCGAAGGATATCCGCGACCTTGTAGACGGCCGTCTTGCCGGCTTCAAACGAGCGGACAACAATTTGCTTAACATTGGGGTCGACGAGCCACATTTCCCGCACGCCCATGGCCTGGTACGTATCCGATTTTGTTGTCATATCGTAAATGGCTGTGATTTCGACAACGATGTCGGCTCGCGTCCAGTGCCGCGGATCCATTTGAGCCTTCAGTTCATCGGAAAGGTATATGAGGTCGGGCTCCAGATATGTGTCTTCGTCGATCCAGATTGCGGTGCGCGGAAAAAATATCTGGCCGCGATATCCACATTCTCTTAAAGACTTCCCAAACTGTTCGTTCAAATCCGCAGCGTTCTGGTTGTGAGGATAGTCCGGCGGGGGTGTCATGTAGAGGACTCCCTTGATCAATTCCAGCTTCGACCCGTCGGGCGGCTCGGGCAGATCCCAGAATTCTTGAAGTGTGTAGGTTTTGACCAAGGGCGAGGTCGTAATCACCATGAGTTCATTTTAAGGTAAGATCTTCGTCACTTGGAAGCGACTATCCCTCTCGGGTTCCGCGCACACGATGAAACCAGTGTGCAAACGCGGTTACGCCGATGGTGATCACAGCGGCGGAAACGTATGCGATCGAACGGCTTAACCACTCCGCGCGTTCGGTAAGAAATCGATCTTCGAACATCATCATTGCGCCGGTCCAGGCAATCACTGCGGCTCCAACGTAGGACAGCCACCAAAACCGGTTGATCAGTTCCGCAACCAGGCTGCCCAACCACATGATAATGGCCATGCTCATAATCAGCCCGAAGACGAGGAGCCGTAAATCGCCGCCGCTGGCAGCTGCGACGCCGAGCACGTTATCCGTACTCATAATCAGGTCCGCCACGAGGATCGTGATAACGGCTTCCCGCATACTCGCGGCGATGCGCACACCTTCTTTACTCTCCTCCTCTTCTTTTAGAAGCTTGAACGCGATCCAAATTAAGAGGATGCCGCCAACAAATTGCAGGCCGGTAATCTGCAGCAGCAATGCCGCGATCGCCGTGAGAATGATTCGCAGCACGACCGCGACACCACCACCGATAAGGATGGCGATCCTTCGCTGTTTTGACGGCAAGCGGTGCGCAGCCATTCCGATAACGACCGCATTGTCGCCGCTCAGGACGAGGTTGATGACGACGATTCGGACTATGGCGTAGAGAGCGAGCATCACGGATAGGGAATGATAGCAAACCCTTTCCCTCTGGGAGAGGGCGGCGCGACAGACGCGCCAAGCGTGAGCCCGGCAGGGCGAGCCTCAATAAAAGTCCGACGCGCCGGGTGAGGGTCTCAAGATGACGTAAGTCCTCAGACCCTCACTTCGGGTTTTTCGGATCGCGATGCTCGAGCTCTTCAACCACATCATGCAAAACGTCCGATCTTTCGCGGGAGTGAAGCTCTTTGTTCATTCGCCGCAAAGCGACACCGACGACATCACGATGATGCAGCTTACTTCCGAAATCGTCGCTGAGATCGAGCCAAAGTTCATGCACCAGATCGATGTCTTCCGGCCAGAGCCGCGGAGGGTGTGGACCGAGGTTGACAAAGATGGACGGGCGGTCTGGAGAAATGATTTCCAAAGAGAATGGATGACGCGGTTCCGGTAACGCTTCCCATGCCTTTCCGATGCGCCGCGCCAGTTCTTCGGAATCCATGCGCGCCGAGACCCCGCTGACCAGGCGTGACGCCTTCAAAGTAGCGGCTGTACGCACCATCGCGTCAAAGGGATTGACGGCGGGGACGGTAAGAAGTTCGACGGGCTTGCCTTCCTTCTCTGCCATGGATACGACGCGCGAAAACAGTTCTCGCTCGTAATCGGTGAAGATCTGGTCTTCGCTGAGCAAATACTCGCCGGCTCCGGCCGTAGAAATCCCGCGGACGGTCATCACGACAATATCCTGCTTTCGGACGTTCGTCTTCTGAAGGACGGTCTGGAGATGTTGCATCCGGGTGTAGTCGCGGACGGCCGCCAGTACGCAGCCTGTCCTCACGCGGATCGACTCGGTGGAGATTTCCGGCCGCATATCGAGATTGAACTGCTCCAGTCCTTCGATCTTGGAATTCGTTCGATGACTTCGGCGCTCCGAGATCGTAAAGATGACGAACAGGATTGCCGTGAACGACACACCGGAAATCGTCGCGATCCTCTTCGAGAACAGATTGGCGATCGCCACAAAAAACAACACGAGCGTGGTAAGGATCAGCCCGAACGGAATCTCCCGGCCCGCGATCGTGATGTTGCCTGGGGTTTTGTATTCCTGATCATGTCGCTGGAAGCGAAGCACGACGACACTGAGTGCCTTCAGAAAAAAACTCCAGACAATACCGAACGCGTAGGCCTCGCCAAGCAGGTACGTCTGGCCTCTGCTTAAGATGACCGTAATCAACTGAAGAATGGTGATGAGATTGATGATCCGGTATGTCGTGCCGAAGCGCCGGTGTGGCTTTTGGAACCATGGATCGAGCACACCATCCTCGGCAACTCGATTCATGACACCGTTTGCACCGATGATCGACGTGTTTACCGCGCCCGACAGGATCATCACGCCCACAATCACGACAAAGATGTGAAACGTCAGGCGCAGCAATTCCGGACCAACCAGATGCATCGCAAGACCGCCGAGAAGATTTTCGGCGTAATTGATCCGCACGGAGTCGGGAATGATCATTGACGCGAGCAAGATGATGCCGCCCGTGGAAATTGTCGCGTAGATGCAGACAATATTGCCGGCGATCTTGAGGCTTTTGAGTTTGGGAAACTCGATCTCCCGATACACCTGAGCGAGAGTTTCGAAACCGCTCATCGAAAGCACGGAATGGCCGAACGCGATGATGATTGCGACGACCGGAACCGTTGGCCACCAAGTGCCTTTGAACCAGCCCAACCCCTCGTCGCTAAACTGAAGGTGCGCTGGAGTCGGAGTCGGAGGTATTTGCGCCGGCCCGCCCACGAGCAAAGTCAAAGCGCACCAAACGAGGAACATCACCACCATCAGCGTCGTGACCTGCATGATGCGCAATGCTTTGGTACTGGACTCGTGCAGACCTTTGATGTTGTACCACCAGAAATACAGCGTCACAGCCATTCCAAAAAAAACAGCGAACTGCTCGGGCGACAACCGAAATGAGAGATGCAGCAGTTCACTCGTTTCGTTGACCAGGCGCCCCAAATACTGGCCGGCGCTGACGCTGCTGATGGGGCCGGTCAAGACGTAATCGAAAAGAAGTGCGGAAACCGAAAGCCGCGCAATGAACGGTCCCATCGCATCGCGAACGACCACGTAGACGCCGCCTCGGACAAACATGCTGCTGCTTTCCATGTAAATGGAACGGACTGCAAAGCTAAACAGCATGACGGCGATGATGTACCAAGGGCCGGCAGGTCCGATGGCCCGCTCGACGATACCGCCGACGTAATAAACGCTCGATCCCAGATCATTCAAAACAATCGCCGCTGCTCTCCAAAAGGAAATGAAGGACAGCATGACGGTACTTGCGATAACGACCTTGGCGGTTGTGGAACGCTGCTCGGACGGGAGGACTTCTTCTTTCATCTGGAAGGACGAAGCATGGCTAAACCGCAGAATAAGCGGCAAGAACTAAAGAAGTCATAAAAAATGCGTGACGATTTTATAAACTTAAGGTTGCCGGTAAGCGCTGTGTTTTGGTAGAGCGCATTCCCCTCCTCGCAGAGGAGGGGTGGCGCGACAGCCAGCGGGCTGGCGCGCCGGGGTGGTCGGTTCGGCTGAAGCGTTTCGCCGGTCTTCTATTGAGGCTTCGCCCTATCGGGCTCGCGCTTCGCTCCACCCCGCGCTTTCGGCGCATCCACCCCTGCGAGGAGGGGAATGACCAGCCGGCATTGAAGGAGCTTTCAAGAACTTGTCCGCTCAGGAACGTTCCGCTACAACTCGCGTCGTCGTCGCGAGTACCGTCATGCTTTCCTTCATCTCGTTCTGGCGTGGCGCCGCGATCGTTCTCAGTGACTTGGCCTCATCTGCTTTTTATGCCGGTGGTATTGCCGAACAAGCCATTGGCCGAAGTGCGCCATGGTTCGTTCTGGCGGTCATGTTGTTCAGCTTCGCCGTACGTTCTATTTATCTGGAGAGCTGCAGTATGTACGTGCGGGGCGGCGTTTACGTGGTTGTTCGCGATGCCATGGGACCGTTTCTTGCGCGCCTGTCTGTTTCGGCTCTCATTTTTGATTACATACTCACCGGTCCCATCAGCGCCGTCAGCGCGGGCCAGTATCTGGGCCGCGTCATTAACGAAATATCGGAAATGTTGCAATCGGGAATGACGGTTCCGCCGAATGAGTTCGCCGCGGCATTCGGATTCGTGGCGACCGCGTATTTCTGGTGGAGCAATATTAAGGGCATTCACGAATCGAGTACGAAGGCGCTTCGCATCATGCAAATCACCACCGTCATGGTTGTCCTATTCCTCGTATGGTGCATGTTGACGCTATTGACGAGAGGACCGGCACAGACGCCGCCGCCGCCCGTGCCTTCGAACCTGCAGTTTGGAGAGCACGATCTTGGATGGCTTCGAGGGACCGCGTGGATTCAATTTTCCGCTGTAGCGATCATTGTCGCATTCGGACATTCGCTGCTCGCCATGAGCGGATTTGAGACGCTGGCGCAGGTCTATCGTGAGATCGCCGCGCCGAAGTTGCACAATCTGAAAATCACAGCCAATATTGTTTGCGGGTTTGCCCTGGTTGGCACAGGCGGGGTCACGCTGCTGGCCGGGATGATCATCCCGGACTCCATTCGGCCCGAGTATGTCGACAATTTGTTAGGCGGCCTCGCGATGCACCTGTCGGGTCCGCAACTGCTCCGGCTTGCGTTTCACATGTTCGTCGTCGTGGTTGGAGTTCTGATTCTGTCCGGAGCCGTCAACACGTCGATCATCGGCGCTAATGGTGTTTTGAACCGGCTGGCGGAAGATGGAGTCCTGACCGCGTGGTTCCGCAGACCGCATCGGAAATTTGGAACCTCGTACCGGTTGATCAATGCCATCGTCATATTGCAAATCGCAACGATCGCAGCCAGCCGCGGCAACGTAAAACTGCTGGGCGAGGCATACGCCTTCGGTGTCGTGTGGAGTTTCTTCATGAAGGGGCTTGGCGTTCTCGTTCTGCGATTCCGCCGCCATGACCAGGAATACAAGACGCCGCTCAACATCACAGTAGGGAACCGGGAAATTCCCATCGGACTGTTCCTGACGACATTTACTCTTTTCATTGTGGCCGTTGCCAATTTGTTTTCAAAGCAGATCGCAACGATTTCCGGGGTGGGATTCACGTTGCTCTTGTTCGCGACGTTCACGGTCTCCAGCCGCTTGAACGCAAGGTCTCGAAAGGAGACCAAACAGGGACTCGAGCAGTTCAATCTCGACGTACGTCCGGAGATCACCGGGGCCGGCGGCGCCATTCATGCGCGGCCCGGATGCGTTCTGGTCGCCGTACGTAATTACAATCGACTGGAACATCTCAAGAGTGTTCTGCAGAAAACAAATCTCCGGCGTCACGACATTGTCGTCATGACCGTGCGCGGAATTTCCACCGGCGCCGGCGAATATGACCTCGCGGAAAACCAGCTCTTTACCGATGATGAGCGGGAGCTATTCACCCGCGTTGTCGCAATGGCGGAAAAAGAAGGGAAGACCGTGGACCTTCTGGTTGTGCCGGCTGTGAATCCGTTCGACGCGATGGTCCAAACCGCGGCAAAACTGCAAGCTTCGCGGCTGGTGACTGGAGTGTCGGCGCGGATGGATTCCGACGAACTGGCGCGGCGGATTGGACAGGCCTGGGAAAGACTGCCCGAGCCTCGACATCCATTTTCGCTTGAAATCATCACCCCCGACAGGCCGTCGACTTTCGTGAACCTCGGGCCGCACCCGCCGCGTTTGTGGCCGGAAGACATCGGTCGGGTGCACGACCTTTGGCTTGAATTGAGCGACAAATATGCCGGATCGAAGCTGCATCATCGCGACGTCGTCAGCGTTGCGCTCCGGCGAATGCAACAGGAACTCGAATCCGACAAGCGTGATGAGATCGTCCGAGACATTTTGGAAGAAATCGAACACCGGAAAGAGCCTGTGTTTACCCGGGCAAATGGAAGCGATAACCTACCCACGGCTCGGTAATGAGATATTTTGGATCGGATGGGTTCTTCTCGATTTTCTTGCGCAGTTGATTGACGAACACTCTCAAATACTCCACTTCATCTCCATAGTCTGGTCCCCACACCGACTGCAGCAGTTTCGTATGCGAAACCGGAACATTGGGGTGCGCCACAAAGTACTGCAGAAGGTCGAATTCTTTCGGCGTCAGCCTGGCCTCACGATTTCCCACAACAACACGCCGCAGGTTGAAATTGATTTCGACGTCGTCGAATCGAACAACTTGCATCTCGCCGGCGAGCTGAGGTGATCGCCGCAACGCAGCGCGGATACGCGCCAGCAGTTCGGGAGAACTAAACGGCTTGGTCATGTAGTCATCGGCGCCGGCATCGAGCGCGTCAACCTTGTCGGACTCTGCATCGCGGACGGTAAGCATAATGATCGGAACATCCGACGTTGTCCGGATTGAGTGGCAAGTTTCGAGGCCATTCATACGTGGCATGTTCATGTCGAGAATCAGGAGATCCGGCTTTTCATCGCGCATTTTCTCGAGGGCTTCCTCGCCATTGCGAGCGTCGGTGACTTCATAGCCTTGCGCAATCAAAGCCGTACGCAACACCCGCCGAATTTGTGGATCGTCGTCGACAACTAAAATTCTCGCGGAATTCATACGGTATGGTTTGTTTCTGGAATGGTCATTACAAATTCAATGCCGCGCTCGGATTGTTGTTACGAAAGGAACGCCGGCAAACGCCAGGGCCAAACTGATCTTTCCTGAAACTCTCGCCACCATTACGTTTAGAATACTCCTTAGTCCAGCCGAAGGAGGAGCAGATGAAAGCGATTCGTGTAACTGATTTTGGCGGACCCGACCTTTTGAAGCTTCAAGACGTGCCGGATCCCAAGCCGGACTCAGGTCAGGTGCTTATCCGGGTCAAGGCCGTCGGTGTGAATCCGGTTGACACTTATATTCGCTCAGGCGCCTACGCCCGAAAGCCGAATCTGCCGTACACGCCTGGGACGGACGCGGCCGGCATCGTCGAAGCCGTGGGATCGGGTGTGAAACACTTCAAGACGGGCGATCGTGTTTACACCAATGGCACGATCACTGGCGCATACGCGGACTTGGCGCTGTGCGAACAATCGCGTATGCATCCTCTTCCAGCGAAAGTTTCTTTTGCGCAAGGAGCAGCGTTGGGAGTGCCTTACGGGACGGCGTATCGTGCGCTGTTCCAAATGGGACGCGCAAAGGCAGGTGAGATTTTGCTCGTTCATGGCGCGAGCGGCGGCGTCGGGATTGCGTGCGTGCAATTCGCCCGCCCCTTGGGAATGACAATCATCGGCACCGCGGGAAGCGAAAAAGGCCGTGCGCTCGTTGTAGCGCAAGGCGCGCATCACGTCGTCGACCACCGCATGGTGGACTACGAAAAGCAGATCATGAGCATCACCGAAGGAAGCGGCGTGAATCTCATCACTGAAATGCTGGCCAATGTGAATCTGGCAAAAGATCTCGGAATGCTGGCTCAAGGCGGACGCGTCGTTGTGATCGGAAATCGAGGCACTATCGAGATCAACCCTCGCGACGCGATGGCCCGCGAAGCTGCAATTCTCGGATTGATCCTCTGGGCCGCTACAGATGCTGAGCTTACCGAAATTCATGCAGGGATCGTGGCAGGTCTTGAAAACGGAACGCTTCGCCCCGTGATCGGTCATGAACTTCCGTTAGCGGATGCTCCACGTTCTCATCAGCTCGTTATGGAACCCGGCTCGTACGGAAAGATCGTGTTGGTGCCCTGAGGAATGGTGAAGATTGGGCTTGTCCAAACAAAACTAGGACAAAACCTCGAGGAGAACCTCCAGAAAACCTCCCGCTTCGTCAAACAAGCTGCGCGGCGAGGAGCGGAAATCGTTTGCCTGCCGGAATTGTTCGCGCATCCCTACTTTGCGCAATCAAGGGACGAGAGGTCCTTCGCGTTGGCGGAACCCGTGCCGGGCCGCCTTTCCAGTTTTCTCGCGGAGTGTGCCTCGGCCAACCGAATTTTTCTGATCGGCGGGTCCATCTTTGAGAACGCTGGAGATAGCAAGTTCTACAATACGTCTTTGATGTACGATTCTCGCGGGAAGCTCGCGGGCAAGTACCGCAAGATGCACATCCCGCACGATCCGAATTATTACGAGCAGTATTACTTCTCGCCCGGCAATCTCGGATATGTGCAGGTGAATACAGGGAAGATAGTGATCGCTCCTCTGATTTGTTACGACCAATGGTATCCGGAAGCAGCGCGTGTGAATACCATTCAAGGTGCACAGATCATTTTTTATCCCACCGCGATCGGCTGGTTCAAAGAGCTGAAACGCGACGAGCCGTTCTCGGCGCGCCGCTGGGAAAACGCCATGCGGGCTCATGCGTCGTTAAATGGCGTCTTTGTAGTTGCTGTGAATCGTGTTGGTCGCGAGGGCGATCTTCGATTCTGGGGCGGCTCGTTCATTGCGGATCCCTTCGGCGAAGTCATCGCTCGCGCATCGCCCGCGAAAGAGGAAGTCCTCGTTGCCGGCATTGATCTCGCGCGGATACGTGAATCTCAAGAGGGTTGGCGGTTTCTCCACAATCGGCGCCCGCAAAGCTATGCAGACCTGATCCGATGAAGCAGCCCACGCCGAAGGCTCTCGGCTACCGCATGCCTGCCGAGTGGGAGCCGCAGGAAGCAGTCTGGCTCTCATGGCCCCACAACGAGCTGACCTGGCCGGCCGGCATGCTTGCCGAAGTTGAACGGAGTTACATCGAGATCATCCGGGCGCTCCATACCGGTCAAAAAATCAAGCTGCTGGTGAAAGATTCGGAAAGCGAAGCCAGGATTGTCGATGTGCTCGGCCGCGCAGGCGTTGCGGTAAGGCAGGTGCTCTTCCTGCGAATTGCGACGGAGGATTCCTGGATTCGCGACTACGGTCCGACATTCGTCACGCACAGGCATTCGGGGCAACTTGCGATGGTGAAGTGGATCTTCAACGCTTGGGGTAATAAATATGACGATCTTCTCGCCGATAACAGCGTTCCGTATGAGATGAATCGAACGGTCGATCTGCCGATTTTCGAGCCGGGAATTGTTCTCGAAGGCGGCTCGATCGAAGTCAATGGGAAGGGTGCCGTTCTTACGACGGAACAGTGTTTGCTGAACACAAATCGGAACCCTCATCTCAGCCGCAGCGAGATTGAAGACTACTTGAAGGAGTATTTGAACGTTCGAGAAGTTCTCTGGCTCAATGCCGGCATCGCCGGCGACGACACGGATGGACACATCGATGACATCGCGCGTTTCGTCAACGAAGAGACGGTAGTTTGCGCAGTAGAGGAAGATCCGTCAGATGAAAACTACGAAATTTTGAAAGGCAATCACGATCGCCTGCAGTCTTTTGGGATCAATGTCATTCCGCTTCCCATGCCGGGTTATGTCGGTACCCACGATGGACGGCTGCCTGCGAGCTACGCGAACTTTTACATCGGCAATGACACCGTTGTCGTTCCGATCTTTGGACACCGCAACGACCAGCGTGCGCTCGACATCATCCAGTGCTGTTTTCCCAAGCATCGCGTCGTGGGAGTCCACGCTACCGCCATGGTCCACGGTCTCGGCACCATCCACTGCTGCAGCCAGCAGCAACCTCCGTGTTGAAGATGAAGATCGAGCTGTACGTCATTCCGCGGCAAAACGGCCGTCCACGCATCTTCGTCCCAGCCGAACTCCTTAGCTCTGCCGAATCATCGGACCGGATACGGCATGGTATCGAGTGGCTGACAAGCAGGCAAAACCGGCTAATCGCATGGGTGGGCCGAAGTCTTCGGTCTGCTCACGATTACTACATCATGCTGGAGGACAAGATCGACCCGGAGGAGCGCGTGCTCAAAGCGATGGCGACGACGAACCAGTTTGTCGTCTATACGCAAGTTCCCGTGGAATTCTATCGGGAGCTGCGCCGCCAGCGATGGAAACACGTGTTTTGGTTCTCGATAGATTTTCTCCTCACCGGCGTCGTCATCGTATTCACTCCCTTCCTGGCGCCGATTCCAGGGCCGAATGTTTTTCTGTACTATCCCTTCCTTCGTTTGCTGAGTCACTACCGCGCCATTCTGGGAGCGTTATCAGGCTTGAAATCTCGTCACATCGAATTCAAAGACTTGCCTGAGCAGCAGCTGGATATTTCGCCGCGAAGCGGCGACAGAAAATAGCCCAGGGCGTCAGGGCGTGTTGCCCAAAGCCGCGAAGCGGCGGTAGATGCTTCAAATCTGCCGCCCTCCGGGGCTATGACATACATGAACACGAGCAGCCCAGCGCGCAAGCGCTGGGCTGTCTTCTCACGCCGCTTCGCGGCTAAATTATTTCTTGTTCTTTGTCGCGAGATCGTAGACCAATCCGGCCACACCACCGGACAGTGCTCCAATTCCGGCGCCTTTACCGCCACCGGCAAGGGCGCCAATGGCTGCCCCTGCGCCTGCACTGCCTCCAACGATCAGAACCTCTTTCTCTAATGAACGTTTTTTCTTCGGCTCAACCTTTGTTGCGGGCTCTGGTGCCGGACGGCGCTCCACAATCCGCGGCTGCGATTGGACGAATTGCTGTTTTGACATTCTAGGATCGGACAACTCGAGTGGGGTGATCGTGATCCCGTCACGCATGTAAACCTGGTGGTCGCCGATCGCCTGATGCGGAATCACCAACTGGACTTTTCGTCCGTCATCCAAAGTTGTCGGGATAATGGTGGCTTTGACTTTCCCGTCTTCTGTACTGATCTCGTCGACGTAACCGCCGGTGAGCCCGTATTTTTGCTCGATGGCTTTCGGAGCGACATCTGCGCTCGCTTTGCTGCAAGCCGCAACGCTCAATAGGGCCATCAGCATTAAGGCGAACATCGCTTTAGTCATAGGAACATTCCCCTCCTCTGCGAGGAGGCGAAGTGCAACGGTGTTTCCTTTCGCGTCCGCGGCGTAAGTGTTGATATTTAAAAGCAAGATGCTGCAGTGGTAGCGTGGAGCCACCGGCGGATTCGCTGGCCGGCCGGGAAGTTCTCCTCGAAAACCGCTAGAATGCCTCAATCCTTGCGGTTCAGTTGGATAACGGGCGTGTCGATGTGGGAGACATTCGGCGATGTTCGGCGAGGATTAAGTCAGGCGATCC
>QHWY01000267.1 GCA_003223875.1 Acidobacteriota bacterium
ATCTCCAGCATTGGGACGTGCCGAATCTGTTCGTGATCGGCGCGTCCTCCTTCCCGCAGAATGCCGCGCCCAATCCGACCTTGACCGTGCTCGCGCTGACGTACTGGGCGACGGAAGTGATGACCGACCGATACTTCAAGCATCCGGAGAAGCTGATATGAAACGCCGAGAATTTCTGACCCTTCCCGCAGCCGCTATCGGCGGCACGCTGCTGTACACTTTGGCGGGCGAGCCGATGCGCCTACAGGCTCAAAACGGCACGGTGAGGGTGCCGCTGCGCTTTTTCACCGCCGAGGAAGCCAAGGTGATCACCGCCGCCTGTGCCCGCATTTTCCCGAGCGACGCGAGCGGTCCCGGAGCCACCGAGGCCAACGTCGTCATTTACATCGACCGCCAGCTCGCCGGCCCTTACGGCCGCGACAAGTACCGCTACACCAAGGGACCGTGGGTCGAGTCCTATCCGGAGCACGGCTACCAGGGCAAAGCAAGTCCCAGCGAGACCTACCGCGAAGGTCTCAAGATGCTAGGCGATTTCGCCAGCCTCTCGCCGGCCAATCAGGACGCCAAGCTCCGCTCGATTGAGAAGTCGCATTTCTTCCAGCTCCTGCGCCAGCACACCATCGAAGGCATGTTCTGCGACCCCATGCACGGCGGCAACGCCGGCCTGATCGGCTGGCAATTAGTCGGCTATCCCGGCCCGCAGATGAGCTACCGAAACGAAGTCGACAAACACTTCGGGCAGCCCTGGCGGCCCAAGCCAGCCAGCCTGGAACAGATCGCTGGGCGGCCTGGAAAGCCTTGGGAAGACGAGAAGGGCTAATTACCGAGCACTAACAAGCCCTCCTGGCTGCTCACGCAGTTTGAGCCTCAACAATCTTTCGGCTCATAATCCAAAAAGGCGAAAGCGCTCGGCGTGCTTGATATTTATTTATGAATCAAAGATATACAACGAATATGTTATGTACGTATTGAAGTCCCCTCTCGCTCAAACCAACCTTATATACATGCAATCGATGGACTGCTGAGCCGAAGACTAAACACCTTCGGTTATCGGGTCTTGAACCCAAATTCCAATCAACGATTAAACACGTCGTTGGCACTGTCGGTAGTTCTCGCGGTGTTCAATGTCCGATACTTCGCCCGTCCCGTAAATCCCCGGGCGACCATATCCACCTTGTAGAGAGCACCGGCACCGGCGATGTAGAGAGCCCTTTTCTCCGGCCCGCTGAATGCGACGTTCTGGCAGTCCGCCGGTGGGCAACGCACCGGGATGGTGCCCAGATGCCCGACCCTGTGGGCTAATAGCGATCGCCGTAACTGGACCTCAGAACTCCGATCGTTTAACCTCTATATTCGGAAATGCATAGAGCCAAGGGGGTATTTATGTTGAATCGCAGAGGCGTGATCATCGCGGTAGCCGCGTTAGCGGTGTCATTTTCGGGCGGCGCGTTCCGACTCCACGCACAAGAGCCGGTGAGTCTTACCGGCCATATCAAATCTGACGACGAAGGACTGATGGAAGGCGTGGCGGTCAGCGCCAGGCGCGCCGGATCGAACATGACTCTGACGGTGATCTCGAACGAAAAAGGCGTTTACGCATTCCCGCAGAATCGGCTCGAGGCGAACCAGTACTCCATCACCGTGCGCGCTGTGGGTTATGATCTGGCAAGCCCGGTCACAGTCGCGGTTTCGCCGCAATCTCCGGCGACGTTGGATCTTCAGCTTCGTAAGCTATCCGATATATCCTCGCAGCTCACCAATGCCGAATGGCTGATGAGCGTGCCTGGAACCCAACAGCAGAAGAATGGGGTAAGCGGCTGCGTTAGCTGTCACACTTTGCAGCGCATCTTCAAGTCCGGACACGATGCCGACGAGTTCGTGCAAGTGATGGTGCGCATGGCGGGCTACGCTCCGGGCAGCAATCCTCTCAAGCCGCAGCGACGCGTGGACCAGATCGAGCCGATCAAACCGGAGCGCTTCCGCAAGCAGGCAGAGTGGCTCGCCGCAGTGAATCTCAGTTCGGTCAGCAAATGGGAGTACCCGCTGAAAACGCTGCCGCGGCCCATTGGCAGGGCCACGCGCGTCATGATTACGGAATACGATTTGCCGCGCAAAGTAGCAATGCCTCATGACGTGATCGTCGATGTGTCGGGCACAGCGTGGTACAGCGACTTCGGCTCGCAGTATCTGGGCAAGCTCGACCCCAGGACCGGCAAGGTGACCGAGTACCCCATTCCCGAATTCAAGAGCGGTTTCCCGCAGGGCAGCCTGGATATCGAAATAGACAAGGACGGAAGCATATGGCAGGGCATGATGCTGCAGGGCGGGATCGTGAAGTTTGATCCCCGGACCGAGAAGTTCCACACCTTTCCTCTTTCGCCCAACATCAATAGTGACGTGGCGCAGCAAGCGATGGTCATGCCGGCAAGCTTTACGGTGGACGGCAAGGTTTGGATGAATAACGTTGGCATCCGGGGCATTCACCGGCTGGACCTTGCTAGCGGCAAGTTTGAAACCTTCCGGCCGTATCAGGCGCTGGGACTGGGCAGCGGCGGTATGGATACCGGCGGGCACTCCGTTTACGGCATCGCCGCCGACTCCAAAAACAATCTCTACTTTATGGATTTCGGTAGCGAGAACATCGGCCGGGTGGATGCCCAAACCGGCAGGATCAAGCTGCTCCCGACTCCGACGCGCGACTCGCATCCGCGCCGCGGCCACATGGACGTCGAGGACCGCCTGTGGTTCGCGGAGTATCTGGCCGACAAAGTTGCCATGCTTGACACCAAAAACGAGAAGTTCACCGAGTGGGCCGTGCCCACCAAGTGGACTTGGCCCTATGACGTGGTGCCCGACAAGAACGGCGATCTCTGGACCGGCAGCATGAGTAGCGACCGCATCGTCCGCCTGAACCCCAAGACCGGGCAAGTGGTCGAATACCTGCTGCCGCGCAGCACGAACGTCCGCCGCGTCTTCGTCGACAACTCCACCACGCCGGTTACGTTCTGGGTGGGAAACAATAATGGAGCATCCGTGATCAAGCTGGAGCCGCTGGATTAATGACCAGCTAGGAGAATTAGCCTGTGATGGGAATCAGACATCTAATTCTCGATTACGCGTTCTCGTTTCAGCGTCCCCCTCGGCATTCGGCGAACGCGTGGGGTGTGTATGAACGGCGTTCAACTCGATTTCATTCGGCCGGGCAAGCTGATCGATAACGCTACGTCGAGAGTTTCAATCGTTCTGCCTTTATCAACCGGCGTGTGGACAGCTGAAAGCGGCTGTTCAACAAAATGGCCGCCACCAGCAGGCCGCAAATGAAGCCAATCCAGAATCCTTTGGGCCCGCCTTCGCGGATGAAGGCGAAGAAATAGCCGAGGGGCATTCCAATGCCCCAGTAAGCGAATGTTGTGATCAACATCGGGATCTTGGTGTCTTTCAGGCCTCGCAATGCTCCTGAACCGGAAACCTGAAGGCCGTCGAAGATTTGAAAAATAGCAGCCATCAGGAGCAGCGTTACGGCCATGGTGCTCACGGACGGATCGTTTGTGTAGATTCCCGCGATGAATGCCGGCAACGTCCACAGCACGAGTGCTGAACAGCTCATGAATGCCGCGGCCATCACTATTCCAATGCTTCCCGAAAACCTCGCCGCCTCGGGGTCGCCGCGGCCGATAGCTTGGCCTACCCGGACTGTTATCGCCATCGCAAGGCCAAGTGGGATCATGAATGTCACCGAAGCCACATTGAGAGCGATCTGGTGCCCCGCTGCTGCAATGGTTCCAAGCGATCCAATCAGCAACCCCACGCCAGCGAATAGGCTCACTTCCATAAAGAGGCTGACGGCAATGGGCATGCCGACTTTCAGCAAATCGATCATCTCTTTCGATCGCGGCCATTCGAAGTATTCAAACACCTCGTACCGGCGATATTCGGGCTTCCAATAACTATAGGCCGCAAGAAACAACGCCATCAGCCAGAAGACAATGGCGCTGGCTACGCCGCATCCAACCGCGCTCAAAGGAGGAATACCGAGCTTTCCATACATAAAGATGTAATCGCCCGCGATGCATGCAAGTAGGCCAAGCAAACTGCCGAACAAGACCGGCCTTGTGCTTCCTACGCCTTCATTGAAGGACCGAAGCACCTGAAAAATACACCAGGCCGGCAGGCCCCATGAGATCGCGCGGAGAAAGCCGAGTGTCGTCGGTAATATCTCGGGAACAACGCCAATCCAGACCAGGAACGGTTCGATCGCCCGGAGCGCGGCCATTCCGAACAAGGCCGCTCCTAGGCTCAACCACAGACCTTGACGAACGCACGAACCGATCTCCTGATGCTTCCCCGCACCAAACAGCTGCGCCACCGACGGGCTTACCGACATCAGCAGGCCCAAGCAGACTGAAGTTACGAAAAACAATGTATTCGTGCCGATCGCCACGGCGGCCAAAGCATTGGCATTTAGCCTACCCGCCATGACGGTATCAACGAAATTGATTGAAACCTGAGCGAGCTGCGCCCCGATCAGAGGTCCCGCTAGTTTCAGTGTAGCGATGGCTTCTTCCCTAACGCGGGACTTCGCTTCCGTCACAATGGATTGTCCGTTCTCAAATTCAAACTTAGCCGTCTGCCAGAATTTAGACCCTTAGCGAGCCACGGAACGCCCTAGCGGCATAGTAAGACTCCGCACCGTTGTGATACAGGAAGACATGGTCGAAGCGGCGATCGCAAAAGAGGGCGCCCTCGAGTTTCCTGATTTCAGGAGGTGTTTTCACCCAACTCGACGTTTTCGTATCGAACTCTCCAAGTTTCTGCAACTCTCGATATTGTTCTTCCGTCAAAAGCTCGATGCCCATGGCAGTTGCCATATCCACAGCGGAATCTTTTGGCTTATGTTCTTTCCTTGCCTCTAGCGCTTCACGGTCGTAACAAACACTTCTGCGGCCTTTAGGACTTTCCACCGAACAATCATAAAAAATGTACTCGCCCGTCTTTTTATCATGACCAACAACATCCGGTTCACCGCCAGTTCTTTCCATTTCATTGAGTGACCACAGTTTTTCAGTATTAGCTTCTAGCTTTGCTTGTACTTTTGCCCATTCAAGACCTTTATGGCGGTCCCTGTTTCTCTCAAAACGGGCTTTCAATGCTCTGAGTAGTTCTTCACGTTGTTCTGGTGACAACTTGCTCTTCATACTTTTACTTCAAGCGCATCGGCTAACAGTGACTACCTGCCGCCGCAAAAGCGGGCACTGTCATCGCGTCGGGTCTGATCGCAAACAAAGCTTCCGGCAACGGCCAGTGGAGAAAAAGCTTGGATCGGCCGGTGTTCGTGCATCAGGGTCGCGCGGTGGCGGCGAAAGAGCTTTCTCGGCGCCACGCAATCAATCCGCTACGCAGCCTGCGGATACTCGAGCTTCGCATAGAATTCTC
>QHWY01000268.1 GCA_003223875.1 Acidobacteriota bacterium
GGAAACAGCGGGCGCCATCAGTATTATCGGTGCCGCCTGGGGCGGAATTCCGGTCAGCACGACCCACACCATCACCGGCGCTATCGTCGGCGTCGGCGCCACGCGCCGGGTGACGGCGGTTAAATGGGGTGTGACGCGCCGCATCGTTTGGGCCTGGATCATCACCATACCTGCTGCTTCATCGCTCGCCGCCATTGCATACCGGATCGTTCGATAGTCGGAATCACGCCCTCCCCGGTTAGCTGTAACAATCTTTTAATCATTCGTTCATAAACGGTTGAAGGCTTCCGCTTAACGTGAGCATTTGATTTCGACTGCCAGTCCTTCAAACTCGTCTTCAAAACAAGGAGGAATTCTTTGAGTTTGGGAAAATGGAGAACCTATGTGCGTGTTACGAGTGTAGCGATCCTCGCGCTAGTGTTGACTTCGCCGGCATGGAGTCAGACGGATGCCGCACGGATTACCGGTACTGTTAGTGATACAACCGGAGCCGTAATTCCCGGTGTGACGGTCATGATCAAGAGTGAAAAAACGGGCGAGGAACGAACCGTAACAACAAATGAGCGTGGCGTTTATATGGCTACGCCGCTGTTGCCGGCGACCTACAGCGTGACGGCTCGGAGTGAAGGTCTGACTCCTGCCGAATACAAGGGCATCGCTTTGCAGATCGGTCAGGAGAAGACCGTGAACATCACGATGCAAGTATTAGGTGTTGCCACGGAAGTCACCGTTTCAGGCGGAGACCTCACCGCGATCGATACCAGCTCGGCTCGCGTCGGAGTCAATGTCAGCGAACGCGAAGTCGCCCAATTGCCCCTGAACGGACGGCAGATTTCGCAGTTATACCTGATGGCGCCGGGCGCTGTCGTTAACGGCGCCGGTACTTTTGACGATGTCCGCTTCAGCGGCCGCGCGAACGAGCAGAATGCGATCCGCTTCGATGGTGTCGAAGGAACGTCGATCGTGGACGCCTCACCAGGCAATCTCAACGGCGAAACGTCATCTTCATTCCGGCTTCAGGCGAGCATGGAGAACGTTCAGGAATTTCGAGTGGAATCGAGCAACTATCCCGCGGAGTACGGGACCGGAACGGGCGGCCAGATCAGCATTGTCACCAAATCGGGTTCGAACGCCTTTCACGGATCGCT
Source organism: Acidobacteriota bacterium (assembly GCA_003223875.1). Lineage (GTDB taxonomy): Bacteria > Acidobacteriota > Terriglobia > 20CM-2-55-15 > 20CM-2-55-15 > 20CM-2-55-15. Next base: position 1,149 of record QHWY01000268.1, read on the forward strand.
TTTCGAATACCTCCGGAATGATGGACTCGACGCACGCAACTTCTTCGACACGGCGAAATCGAAAATGCGCCTCAACCAATTCGGCGGCTCCGTCGGCGGACCTCTGAAAAAGGAGAACGCGTTCTTTTTTGCCAGCTATGAAGGTCTGCGGCAACGCACCGGCATTCCGTTCGTCGAGACAACACCTAGCGCATCAGCGTGGGCGCGGGCAGTCCCGGCCATTCAGGTTCTGCGTCCGGCTTTTCCCATCGGTCAGGAGCCTTCCGCCAATCCCGATTTCGACGTGGTTCGAGTGACAGGAAAGAACGTCATCGATGAAGACGCGGGCAGTCTGCGCTTGGATTATTCTTTGAGCGACAAGTACAAGCTGTATGCCCGGTACTTCCGCACTCAAGCCGACCAATTCGTTCATCAAAACTCGTCGTTAAGCGCTTATGCCGTCACTGCAGTACCGCAAAACGCAGTACTGAGTTTCCAGCAGATTCTGTCTCCGGCGATCATCAATGAAACCAAGTTCGGGTACAACGGAACGAAGACGCGCATCAACGGTATCGCTCCAACGGTTCCCGGTGTGGATCTGAGCGGTGTCGCGCTGAACCTCACCGGAAGCGTGGCGCTCAGCGGTATTGCCGGACAGGCCGGATCCGCCGGAATCGCGATTCCAACGGGATTGGTTCGCGCCAATAGCGCGACGAACGGACGGGGACAGCCCTACACGAATTACACTCTGTCATTCATCGATAATCTCACCGTTATTCACGGTAGTCACACCATGAAGTTCGGCGGTGAAGTCCGTCCCGTGCGTATGTATACCGATCGGCAGGGCGGCACTACATACACCTTCTCGAATATTTCGTCCTTTTTGAGCAACCAACCGTCGTCGATTCAGTACCTCGGCGATGTAAGCGCCCCCAGTCCATTTAACAATGGTGCCACTGGTCTTCGCGATCTGCGGCAAGCGTATTACGTCTTCTTCGCACAGGACGAGTGGAAGATCAGACCTGCACTGACGATCAATTATGGCTTGCGCTATGAGTACTACTCCGTCCTTCATGAGGCGGAAAATCGAGCCGTAAAGTTCGATATGGCCACGAGAACAATCGCCCCACGAGGCACGCCCTGGTACGACGCTTCGAGAAAGAATTTCGGTCCGCGTTTGGGAATCAGTTGGTCGCCCGATCGGTTCCACAACAAGACCGTATTCCGATTTGGTGGCGGTTTGTTCTATGGCCCAGGCCAGACAGAAGATCTACTGCAACCGGCTGAAAGCGATCGCATCAGCACGACCATCAGTTCGGGTCCGCGATTGGTATTTCCCTTGGACATTCCCGCGGTGGTCGCGAGTTACGATATCAACAGCCCAACCCTTGGATTCCAGCCACGAGCATATGCGAACGGATACACAGTCCCCGAGCGGATTGGCTCTTATACCGCATCGATTCAGCAGGAGGTGCCGGGACGGGCCATCCTAACCGTCGCTTACGTCGGCAGCCAGGGGCGAAATCTCTTCCTGCGAAGCGTTACGAACAAGATCACCGGCGTTACAACGAATCCCACGACAGGCGCCGCAGTCATCACCAGAGAGTTCGGCGGACGCTTTGCCGAGATCGACTATAAAACGAGCGGCGGAACGAACCACTATGATTCGCTGCAAACCACGTTGAATCGACGTTTCAGCGGCGGACTGACTTTAGACGCTCAATACACGTGGAGCCACAATATCGGAACCTCTGGAGGTTCAAACGAAGCACGGACTGCCGCAAACAACTACAGCTTTGCCGCCGATCGCGGAGACAACAACTTCGACGTTCGGCACAGTTTCAATTTCACGAGCCTTTACGAGATGCCGTTCGGTGCAGGCAAGCGTTTTGGTATGAGCGCCAATCCCCTTGTCCAGACGATCTTCGGGAATTGGCAACTCGGTGGCGTAGTGAACTCGCGTTCAGGATTGCCGATTGAGGTGCTTATCACGCGTCCCGATGTCGTGTACCTGGATAATCGAAACGGAACCTTTGTTTCGAATCCAATCGTTGCCACCGACGGGACGGTCTTTACTACTGCCATCATCAACACGCCAGGCGGTGGAAACAGTCGAAATATTCGCAGGCCGGACCGGGTTCCCGCCGTTGATCCGATTTTGCGCAGCGGCGGTCTTGCTTATCTCAATCCCGCTGCTTTTGCCATGCCACAGCCGGGCACATTCGGCAATCTCGCGCGCAATGCGTTTAAAGGTCCTCATTTTGTGCAACTGGATTTCACGTTGAGTAAACGATTCATCATCAGGGAGTCGAGAAATATCGAATTCCGCTCCGAGTTCTATAACATCGTCAACCACAGCAACTTCAAAAACCCGGCGTCGAGTCTCACCAACTCATTGGGTACCGGGAACAACCAACTGCAGCCCGGCCAGCCCTTCACCGCCGCGGCCGCAGGTGGCAACTTTGGCGTATTAACGTCGACGGTTTCCAACCAAATCGGCCTCGGGACCAACCGCCAAATTCAGTTTTCGCTACGCATGAATTTCTAACGTCTAGCCCCCTGTCCAACTGTAGCCGCGGTCATATAAGCTGTGAACGAATTGACCCGTCTGCCAATCTAGCCGCGAAGCGGCGTCAACAACAGTAGCCCAGGGCGTAAGCCCTGGGTCAGAGTTGATCGCAGCGAAAAGCCCTGAAAGGGCGACATATTCTGCCGCCCCTTCTGGGGGCTGTTCGATCCCCCTGTACGTCTTCCCAGGGCTGACGCCGGCTACCTTCTGTCGCCGCTTCGCGGCGAAACAATTCATTCACCTGCAGAGAACGAGCGAAGAATTGTTACAAAATAATTACAATTGCGTGAATGCATAATTAAAAATCCTACCAATTTTGCGGCTCATCGGTTACAAAGACTCGGTAGTGCGAGCGACGATGAGCAACTCCGTATTCCTGATAAGCGTCGGTCTCCTTCTCTGCGTAGGGGAATTAACGGCGGAGACACGCCAGCAGACAGCACTCTCGTACATCGAACTGGGTGACAAGTTCATTCATCAAGGCGACTTTGATCGGGCAATCGGCGCTTACAACATCGCGCTCCAATTCGTCCCGGATTTCGCTCCCGCTTTCTTCCATCGCGCTGTAGCTTACCAACGACGCGGCGATGTCCTCAAGGCAATTGCGGACTACACCAACGTGCTCGATATTGTTCCAGGCTTAACGACAGCTTGGTACAACCGGGGAAACCTCCGTCTCAACGAAGGGGATTTGGATGGCGCGTTGTCTGACTTCGATAAGGCAGTGGCAAGCGATCCGCGTTACGTTATGGCCTATAACAATCGGGGAATTACAAAAATAGCCAAGGGCGACACGGATGGCGCAATGGCGGACTTCACCGAAGCCATCAAGATCGATCCCCATCATCCTGAAGCTTACGTCAACCGCGGACTCCTGCGGCTCCAGCAAGGAATGAAAACCGAGGCCGAACGCGATTTTGCGCGATCCATTGCGGTGAGACCATCTCTGAAGAGCTTTATCGAAAGCCGCATGAGCCTGATCAGCCAAAACCCGAACTGAACACTTAAAATCCACCCTAGGCGACTCCTAGTTCAGGAAGCGACTTCGTCTCCCCTCGGGAGGGGTCGATTTCGGACTTTGTGGCAAAGCCGTCGATGTAACCAAATATTTATGGACATGTAATGCCAGTCCCACCATCGCTCGGGTAACGTGCGGTTTCGGAGGATAAACATGGATATTTTGACCACTATTCCTGTTCGCTTGAAAGGACCCGACTCGATCGCGCCGCTGCTTCAGAATGTGCGGGAACGAATCACACGCCGGGCGTATGAAAAGTTCGTCGAGCGCGGCGCGGTTTACGGCCACGACCTCGACGATTGGCTCGATGCCGATCGCGAGTTGATTCTCAAGCCCTTTGGAGAAGTGCACGCTGAAGGAACAGACGTTTTTGTAGAAATGATTCTGCCGGAAATCGCTCTACCCAACATCGCCGTGCATATCGCACCGCGTCAATTTGTCATCTCATCTGACCCTGACGATGACGGCGTCCAGTTGTGTCAGATCGCGATTTCGATCATCCTACCGTTTGTCTCCCAGGGAGTGCACTGAGACACCCATCGCCTGTAAGCAAATATTTATCGACCTGTAATACCCCTTCTACATCGTTCGGGTAAGGTGCTGTTTTGGAGCATAAACATGGATAT
>QHWY01000269.1 GCA_003223875.1 Acidobacteriota bacterium
CGCCAAATTGCGGAGATGATAGGGAAGGATGACGCGAATCATCGCTCACGCTCCTCCCAACGTCTGTACCTCTACCGAGAGCACCGCTGGCAAATCCCGCACGATCGCATTCCAGGTATCGCCCGCGTCCGATGAGCAGTAAACCTGTCCACCGGTCGTTCCAAAATAGATACCGCACTTGTCCAGCGAATCCACGGCCATAGCGTCACGCAGCACGTTCACGTAGCAGTCCTTCTGCGGCAGGCCTTTGGTGAGCGGCTCCCACTCATTGCCGCCAGTGCGGCTGCGATATACGGTCAGTTTCCCACCGTGAACATAATGCTCGCTGTCACTTTTGATCGGGACGACATAAAGCGTCTCCGGTTCGTGTGCATGGATATCAATCACGAAGCCAAAGTCCGTCGGCAGGTTACCGCTGACTTCTTTCCAGTTGTCGCCGGCATCGTCGGAACGCATTACGTCCCAGTGCTTCTGCATAAAGAGCACGCCGGGACGGCGGGGGTTCATCGCGATGTGATGGACGCAGTGGCCAACCTCAGCTTCCGGATTCGGAATGTATTGCGAGCGCAGGCCCTTGTTGATCGGCTTCCAGGTTTTGCCGCCATCGTCTGTGCGGAATGCACCGGCCGCGGAAATGGCGGTCCATATCCGCTGTGGATTCCTCGGATCGAGAATGATCGTGTGCAGGCACATGCCGCCCGCACCTGGCTGCCACTGCGGGCCGGTGCCGTGGCCGCGCAGCCCTGCAAGTTCCTTCCAGTTTTTGCCACCATCGGTCGTCCAGAAGAGCGCGGCTTCCTCGATCCCCGCATAAGCCGTATCAGGATCAGTGAGCGAAGGCTCGATATGCCATACCCGCTTGAATTCCCAAGGACGCTGGGTGCCGTCATACCACTGGTGTGTGGTCAGCGGCTTGCCGGTCTCTGCCGAGGTGTCGTAAACAAATTTATTGCTCTCGCCCTTCGGCGACCCCTCCGGAGTGGAGGTCGGTTCGCCAGGAGGCGTGCCGGGCTGATGCCAAGTCTTCCCACCGTCGTCAGAGCGCTGAATGATCTGCCCGAACCACCCGCTTGTTTGTGACACATAGATTCGATTCGGATCGGCGGTCGAACCCTTGACGTGATAGATCTCCCAACCGGCAAAGTGAGGGCCACTGACCTCCCATTTCTCACGTTTACCGTCCGAAGTGAGAATGAATGCGCCTTTGCGCGTACCCACGAGAACACAGACCTTACTCATAATTGCTCCTTTCGTTCATTCTTGTCTGCCTCCAGTTGATAGTCGAACGGCGTGTGCTGAAATCGACACGCCGCGGAAAAAATTTTTCTTATGATGATTCAGCACGCCCCGGAAACGAAATATTCTTTATCTTTAACCAAGGATGGCGGCAAGATGAGCGCAGCGGCTTCAGAATGCATCAGGCCGGAGCGGAACATCGCTTCGAAAGTTCGTTTCGCTTTTAGAGGAGGATGTGAAATATGGAAAAGGACATGACACGGAGAAAGTTGTTGCTAAGGGCCGGATGCGCGATTGCCGCGGCAGCGTTTCCATCTATAAAGGGTGTGGCCGCACAACAAGCGAACCCTGAGGTGGCCGGCCAGCCGGTGAGTCCCGTCATGAATAAGCTCAGTGCATACATGGCTGAAGCGCGCGGTCGTGGGCTGCCCGGCGACGTGGTCGAGAAGGCCAAACAACACATTCTCGATACTTTCGCCGCGATGATTTCGGGATCCGAGTTGCCTCCGGGACGCGCAGCGATCCAATTTGTCCGCTCGTATGGCGGCAAAGAAGTCGCGACGGTCGTCGCATCGAATATCGTGTGCGGTCCGATCGAAGCCGCCCTGGCCAACGGCGTGCTCGCGCATGCCGATGAGACCGACGATTCGCACGGCCCGTCCCGTTCGCATCCCGGTGTTTCAGTTGTTCCAGCGGCCCTTGCTGCAGGCGAGCAGTTTGGGATCGCCGGCACTCACTTCCTGCGGGCAGTGACGCTCGGTTACGACGTCGGCACGCGCGTCACCATGAGTATGGGCGGCCCCGCCTACCAGACGGCAACACACAGGAGCACTCATGGCACGGTCGCCGCGTTCGCTGCCGGCGCCGCCGCCGGATGCGCTGCGAGTCTCAACGCGCGGCAAATGCGGTTGCTCTTGGACTACTCCGCTCAGCAAACATCGGGAATCGGCGCTTGGACGCGAGACGCCGAACACATGGAGAAAGCGTTCCTCTTTGGTGGGAAACCGGCAGCCGGCGGGGTCACTGCCGCATTCCTGGTTCAATCCGGTTGGACAGGTGTTGATGACGTTTTCTCGGGTCCCGACAATTTCTTCGAAGCACTTGCTCCCCGGGCAAACGGCGCCATCAAGGCCGATCCGACAATGCTGGTGGAGAAACTCGGCGAACGCTACGAGATCACGCAAACGAACATCAAGAAATGGACTGTAGGTTCGCCCATTCAAGCCCCGCTCGATGCCATCGAAGGCTTCTTCAAGAAACAATCGTTTGGCGCCGACGACGTGCGCAAGGTCGTTGTCAGAATCGCCAGCGATGAAGCCGCAACCGTGAGTAATCGCGACATGCCGGACATCTGCATGGAGCACATGGTCGCCGTGATGCTGATCGACAAGACCGTTACGTTTCTTTCGGTACATGACAAAGCCCGCATGAAAGATCCCACCGTGCTGCGCCATCGCGCCAAAGTCGAGGTTCTCGCCGACCCGCGAATCGACGCGCGCCGTCCGCGCCGCGAGGCAATCATTGAGTTGACATTCGTCGACGGCTCGCAGTTGACGGAATGGGTCAAAGACGTGCGAGGCACGGCCGAAAATCCGATGACGCGCGAAGAAGTCGTTGCCAAAGCACAAGACCTTATCGTACCGGTCCTCGGTACCGCGACCTGCAATAAGTTGATTGAGACGGTGCTGAATCTGGAAAGCGTGAAAGACATCCGCAGCCTTCGACCATTCTTGCAACGGACGAGGAGCATTTAGATGAATTCCGGCTCTGAAACTGGGCTACAATTCGCCAAACGATTGCGTTTCACTACAACAAGTTTTGAGGAGCGATTATGGCTGGAAAGACGAATAGACGAAAGTTTGTCCAGGTTGCCGGACTGGCGGCGTCGGGATTGATGACGACCCGTCCGCTGGCCGGGGTCGTTCCCGAGCCGCAGGCGCGAACGGCGCCGAGAACTATGGGTGCACGCTTTCGCGCATTAATGAATGCGGAGCCGTTAATATGCCCCGGCGCTTATGATGTCATGACAGCCCGTCTGGTTGAGATTCACGGGTTCAAAGGCACGTTTATCGGCAGCAGCGTCGTTAATCAGGCCTTGCTTGGTCTGCCGGACCAGGCGGTCGTAACGGTGTCCGAGATCATCGACTATGACGGTATCATCGCCTCCAACGTCGATATTCCCGTGCTCGCGGATGTGGACGACTTTGGTGCCACTCCTCTGAATGTTTACCGCTTCGCCAAAGAGGCTGAAAAACGCGGGATCGGCTGCGCAGCCTTCGATGACCGGATGCCGATCAACCGCGCTACCGGGTATGCGGTGCCGGGTGTCTTTCCAAAAGCCCGGATGATCGACAATATTCATGCTGCTGCGGACGCGCGTACGGATATGGTTCTTATCGCGCGCTGCCTTGCTCCGACTCCAAACAATTCGTACACCGAGATGCTGGATCGGGCCGCCGCCTATGCTGAAGCCGGTGCTGACGCCGTATGGATTGGATTGCCAACCGCGCAAGACTACGTAAAGGCGGCCGACATCGTCAAGAAGCCGCTCATGGCAGTGATCGGTGGGGCGAATTTCCCGGCAACTGCAGCCGCCATGAAGGCAGCTCGAGTCGCCGTGGGCCAGAGCGCGAGTATGGTAAACATTGCGCTGGGCGCCGTCGATAAGGCCTTGGTCGAATTGAAAACCACGGGACGAATGACTGAAGCGCAAAAGGGGTCTCTGAGCCGGGAGACGGGCACGAAGGTTGAGCAAGTTGAGGAACTCAACGCGCGCTCGCGGAAGTATAACCTTCCCAGCGGCTCGGCTCCGGAACGCTAGCAGCGCAAACCCAGCGCCGTGAATTCGCTAAGGATTTGAACCTCTGACCCCTTGGTCCCGAGCCGGATCACGTTAGGTTGTTGAAACTGGTTGTTCCTAACTGATTCCAATTGAAATGTTTAATCAGTTCGGGCACTCACCTGTTGAACTTTGTTGAAACTGGAGGCTCTCACGTCTACAAAATTATCTACATTTTCTGGAAACCGTGCGGAAACTTGATCTTCTAACCTGCACTACCGGACACTGACGTACATCAGACGGAGAACATCTCCTGCAGTATGTTCAACACCGAGACCAGTGTATTGGGACTGATCCGACCAAGTCGTTTTGCGATACGTTCCATATCTACCGTCCGAAGCTGATCGACGGCGACGAATCCGGATCGGTTTTGGAACCGACAAACGACCCGCCACGGATAGGCGTGCCCACCTGTTGTCATTGGCGCAACAACCAGAGTTCGCAGATGCTGATTCAGTTCGTCGGGTGATATCACCAAGCATGGGCGCGTTTTTCGAATCTCACTTCCACGGGTCGGATCGAGCTGAACGAGACAGACGTCTCCGCGACGAACCGGCCGGCTTACCGCCATTCCCATTCCTCGCGATCAAAGCGAGTAGGAGCAGGAGAATCAATCAGGCGATCCTCGCCGTGCTGTCTCATTTTCTCAGCGGCTTCCGCCCAGCCAGCGCGGGGGCGTCTCGCCGAACGGATCACGATGCAACCGGGTTCGGCCTTCAGCTCGACTTCGTCCTCAAGCTGGGCTTCCGCCAAAACGGTCTTGGGTAAGCGAATACCTCGTGAATTCCCGATCTGTACCAGACGCGTTTT